>JAEURR010000007.1:300000-394961 GCA_016788115.1 Chthonomonas sp.
CGGCCTTGTACAGCGCCAGCGCGTTCACCATCACCATGACGTTTGGTTCGCGATTAATGTTCTTCGGATCCAGGCCTAAGCCTGTACCGCGTGTGACGTTCAAGCGGATATATCCATCCGTCAAGTCGGCCTGCTTACATGTATCGAGGATAATCTTCCGCATCTCGGGCTGCGAGATCGACATCTCGTACTGGAGGTAGCGGCACCCGTGGTACAGCCGCTCCAAGTGCTCGTCCAGCTTGAAAATCCGGCGATTGTAGATCCGGATCCCCTCGAACAAACCGTCCCCGTAGAGGTGAGCATGGTCAGCGACCGAGGTGACTGCGCTCTCCAAAGGCATCACCGTACCGTTGAGCCAGACAAGTTTGGGCATGAGCACCAGTGTACCGCCCCCGCCTGCGGCCCACCAGAAATGGCTACATGGGTTCAGGCTCGAACCCGATATAATGTACGGGAATCGACAGATTGACCGGGAACCCGCTCAAGCACTTTTGGTTCTAACGCACTGGCATCGTATCCATGAAAAAGTTCGCAATGATCTCCTTGAGTGTCCTGGCGGGTGCAACTGCACTGCTTGGGATCGTCGCTGCGCAACACGTGCCGGTCCTGCCAGAGAACTCGAAGGTCGGCGAGGTCGCTGTAGGCGGACTCAATTACGAAGACGCCATCACCAAGGTCAAAGCCTGGTGGGGTGCGCGGCAAATGGACCCGATCACGCTGAACGCCAAGGGGCTCAGGTCAACTCTGCAGCCGCGCAAACCGTTCGAGTTTGGACTCAAGCTTGACGCCGAAGCTTCGGTCCGCAAGATCCCTCTCGCGACGTTCACGGAAGAGTTGTCCACCAAAGTTGGGCTCTCGGACGCCGATGCGAAGACCGAGTTTGTCTGGCTCCTCGACGAGGCACGCGTGACCGCGCTCGCCAAGTTCGTCGAGCAGAATCGGGAGCCTGCTACTCCGGCCAAGGTGACCTTTGCAAACGGCGCGATCAAACTCAAACCGGAAGTTTCGACCATCGAGCTGGATCGGGACGCCCTACTTGAGAACCTCGTAAAGGCGACGATGACGGGAGAGGAGTCCACGCTGCCGGTCAAAGAAGCACCGAAGACTATTCCGGACGATGAACTGAAGAAGATCCAGCATGTCATGGCGAGCTTCACCACGAAGTTTTCCGCAAGCAACCGACCGCGGTCCAGCAACATTCGCCTCGCAAGTTCAAAGATCGACGGGACGATCATCATGCCGGGCGAGAGCTTTAGCTACAACGAGACCGTCGGGCAACGAACGATCAAGAACGGATTCCAGGAAGCGGGCGTCTTCGTCAACGGCCGGCACGATACCGGTGTCGGCGGTGGCATCTGCCAAGTGAGCACGACGCTATACAACGCCTCGCTGCTGGCAAACATGCCGATTCTGCAGCGACGCAGTCACTCGCTTCCAGTGCCATACGTGCCCGTCGGTCGCGACGCCACCGTGGACTGGGGAAGCGCCGATTTCAAGTTCAAAAACGATAAAGACTTCCCGATTGCAGTCTCCACATTCTACAAGCCGGGCGAGCTCACTGTCCGACTGCTGGGTGTCAAGGACCCAACCCTCAAGATCGAGTTCGCGACCGGCGCCCGTAAGTACTGGGCCAACGGCGTCCGGCAAGTTCGGGACGCCTCTCTCCCGCTCGGCAAGACCGTCATCGAAGAGAAAGGCTCTGGCGGCCAAAGCGTCACTGTGTACCGGCTCGTGTACCAAAATGGCAAGCTGGTCAAGCGTGAGTCGCTCGGCCAGAGCATTTACGGTGGCTCACCGCGCGTTATTCGCGTCGGGACAAGAAAGGTCGCTGCTCGTGTCGCACCCGCCGTTCCGGCTGCCCCCCCTGCTTCAGCTCCCGCTACGGGCGCCGCAGACGAATAAGTTCAAACGTCGGTCCGGACACCTCGATCTCACCCAACGACCGCAAGTCTGCCACGCCCGGGTACGCCTCGGGAGTCGGCGCAACCAAGTAGTCTGCCCCCGCCTCTTCGATGAGCGCACGCCGCTCGTCCAAACTGGCAGGCCCCAAAAAGACTTGAGTGATCAGGTTCCGACGACGACCGTAATCCGGGGTCTCGCTCCAGTGACCCGCGTATGTGTACGCTCCCGTGAGGCCGCTCAGCAGCGGGTTCAAGTCAGGCATCGCGGGCTGACCAAAGGAGTCCACTTCCCCTTCGATGGCGGCGGGGATCCCGGGTGGGGCGAGCACGACAAGGCGTTCATGGCGACCCTTCAACGCACGGACGATGCGCACGACGTCGTCGTTGTACCGGACCGGGTGGACGGTCGTGTTCGAGACATTGGTGCGGAATAGGAGTTGCTCCCGCGCCAGCCAGCGGACGCTTGAGCCGCCCATCAGCAGGATCAGTACCAGAGTCGCCATGTTGCGCTTGAGCTGGTCCCGGTGCTGAACCATCGCCTCGATCCCCAGTGCCGCCAGAATCCCAAGCGGGATCATCCACCCCATGGCGAGCTTCCTTTGGAACAGTGCCGGGAAGTACGGCGCAACCATTCCGACCAACGCCCAGGACACCACCAGATTCCAGCCAAGTCGATCGGTGGCGAGCAGAGTCGCCGCCACCACTGAACAGCCAAACACCGTGACCCAAGCCACCATTCCCATCCAGTACCCCTGGTCACCGCCGGTCGGAGTGCTGAGTCCAAAGAGCAGGAGCGGTCCGAGCGTCACGATCCCCAGCCCGATCCACCGCGCGAGACTCATCGCTTGACCACGCCCCATGCCGATCACCGCGCAGATCCACACCGGTAGGACTCCCGCGAACAATGCCCGAAAGTCGGGGGCATACGTCGGGGTCGCAGCGCGCGCCTGAAAAACTGTATCGTTCGCCAGGACGTGCAGGAACCACAGGGCACTCGGGATCGCCCCCGCACCCATGATCGCTGCCCGGCCGGTCCAAGCCCAGGTGAATGTCCGACTCGCAATCGCGGTTCCGACGAACGCCACTGCGGCCAAGGTCAGCAGAAGCACATCGTAGCTGTGGATGTTCATCAGCGCGAGCATCGCCAACGCCCCGGGAATCACCGGTTTCCATGAGTGCTGCGACTGCAACAGTGCACTCAGGAAGACCAGCATCAGACACAAGCTCACCACAAACAGTGAGTTTGTGAGGACCGACGGGAAGACGAAGATCTCCGGTTGCCAGACGTCGACCGGCAACCGAGAGCGCATGAGCTCGGCGATTGGCTGCGCCGTCGGCCGCGTCATCACGATGCCAAAGTTGTGCCATACCAAGAAGCCGATGCCGCCGCCGAAGCAGGCAATGCTGAGCGCAAGTTTGGCGGCATAGTCCGACTGCGTGATGCCAGCAATGAACTTCGCCAATAGCCGCACCAGCACATAAGTGAGCACTACACGCGCGAGCCACATCGCCAGCGGAATCCCCGTCAGCTTGGCAATCCAACCCAGAATCAAGAAGTACGCGTGGAACGTGAGGCCCGGCTGGGTATCGACGGCAAAACGGTTGTCGAAGAGAACTCTCCCTTCGGCCGCCTGGCGCATCCAAGCGGCATACACCATGTGGTCATCGAAGTTGTACTGGATCCCCAGGTAGTGTCCGCCATTCAGGAGGAAACCGATGAGCGTTGGCAATCCGGCAACGATGGCGAGCGCGAGCGCGAACCGCTTCGAGAACCGCCAAAAGGTGTCGAGCTGAGGTTCCATGGATCAGCCAAGCGTCACTTGGGGATCGGGCGACCCATCTGCTTGTAAATCGACTCGATCAGCTTGATGTTGTTCGCCGCTTCTTTGTTCTTGGGGTCGACCTTGAGCGCCTCGCGGTATAGGCGCAACGATTTCGGATACTTCTCTCGCGGGCTCAGCAGCGGCGAATTCATAGTCGTCGTACCGAAGTGAACCGTCGCATCGACGTACTTCTTCTTCGCAGTCGCGTCTTTCGGGTTTTTAGTGTATTTAGCCTTGGTGTCCTTATACGACTTCTCTGCCTGGCTCAGGGCAGCGCGAAGCTTCTTGGCGGCGGCAGGATCGGTCGTGTTCTGCGCGGCGGCCGAACCCAGTAGGGCGAGCATCATGATGGATACCGGAAGTGCTCGATTCATGGTCCGAACTATATCCTAAACGACCGTGCGCCGACCGGTTTTCATGGAGGCTTCCAAAGACTCAACTGCGGCAAGTGCGTTCTTCGCCAGAACCCGTGCATCGTTCAATGACCAGCGCTGCGAGACGCCCCGCTCGAGCGCAGCCAGTGGCTCCAGTACTTCGGCCGGAACCCGCATATCGCGCTGATCGCGCGATGCCTGGAGCGACACGTTCAGAGCGCGGCGCACTCGCAGGTCCAGGTTCTCCGCCAGGTACCCAAGCGCCATGTCCGTCTTCCGTGCACGCCACATCAGGTTCCCTACCGCATCGACTAGCTCGCGTCCACCCGCTGCAATCCGTTTGTATTCAATGGGCGGGCCGAAGCGTCGCCCCAACGAGTAGACAACGACCCCTATGAAGAGGATTGACTGCCAATAGAACACCGGACCCCAACTTCCGACGTCCGCCCAGAAATTGTCTCGGGACCCTACGTCCGTATTCTCCACAAACCAGATCGTCGCGCCTGGGCGGGTGAACTTGCGCACCAGCTCGTAACCGAGCTGGGCATTGTCGACGCGGTCGATGTACCGATTCAGCAATGGGTCGCCTAGGTCCGAAACCACGACGACACCAGGAAGGCTGAGATCGACGAACACAGGCGCATCGAGATACTCCCGATGCAAGGGATAGACGACTTCAAAGCTATAGCTCCGGCTCTCGTCTGATAGCGCTGTCCAGGGGGTGGTACTACTTCCTTGGTCCCATGGCGTCACCACAAACTCCCGGTCCTGGCCAACCAGGCCTGCTCTCTGCCCGAGATCGTCTGAACGATCGAGGGTCAACTCGTACGAGAACGAAACCGCCATCACGTTCACGCCGCGCAACCGCATGGCACGGACTCGCGCGACAAAGTCTCCGCTATCGACGTCTCCCCGCAACTGAGGACTTTGTTCTGTCCGTTCCAGCGGCACGATCACGAGATCTCCCGAATTCGGTGCGAGGGCCCGGGGCTTAACGCTCACAACCTTCCAACCCGCTTGTCGGAGTAACTCACCGTAGGCGGCGAGACCGCCAGGAGCGGTGCTCGCGATGCTCGCGTGAATCCTGCTGTCAGTGCGCCCCGACCACATGAAGATCGCCGCTAGCCCCAGGACGCCAATCATGCTGTAAAGGAAGGCTGGCAAGCCACGCTTCACCACTGAGTTCGGTTTCACGGCTTCAGAGTGCATACGCGAGCGTACACCTCCTTGAAAAACTGCAGATCCTCGATGCCCCGAACCCAATTCCCGTACCAGATCTGATCGAACCGTTGCGTCGCGCCAAGGAATTCAAAGTCCGCGGGCCGACGCGGGTTGTCCATCAGTCGTCGGTAATGCTCCCAGTTCGTCTCGCTGCGGATCAGCTTCACGAGCTCTGCTTCGTCGAGCTTGACAAGGCACGCCAAATACAGGCTGCGAACCGCCTCCCGGTACTTGCCCTGTGCGGCCAAAGCATCGGCATTCAGAATCCACTCGTCCGCAGTCCGATCGGGCTCGTCAATTTCCATGACCCCATTCGACGAGCCCAGACGTGACTTGCGCATTTTCGCGACTCTGATCTGCCTTGCCGCGAAAATGAGCCCCCCAGCGACAGCAAGGAACAGCAGGGCGTACATCGCGTTGGCGATGATGTCTCCTAGCCCCCCCATGTTTGGGCGCGCGCCCTGCGTCGTACGATCCGGCTGAGGGATCCGATTCATCAACTCAGCGACATTCCTGGCTGCTTTGGCAATCCAGTTGGACCTTCTCTCCTCAGCCGGGTCCAGATAGCGACCAGAATGCTTGATTCTTCGCGCCTGCGCGTTGGCAGAAAACGTCGAGGGTTTTCTCTCGGATTCCAGCGCGACGATTCGACGCACAATCCTCGTGAGCTCGGTCTTATCCTTCTCGGTTGGCTTTGCAACCAATCTCCTTGCCGAAGGCTGATTGACCACCGGGTCCAATCGATCATCGCGACGGACCTGCCGAATTACCTCGGCCGCATCCTTGGGCGTCGAAGCGGCCTCCAAGTCTCGCAGCAGGTCGGCATAACGAATGTTTGCCCAGCCCCCGACCGCCAGGACAAGCAGGCTAAAACTCGAAACGAACTTTGCGACCCGCGTCCTGCGCATCGTTTGAAAGCACCTCAATATCGAACCCTTCGAGTCGGATCCTGCGATCCAGATAGACGATCGCGCAGGTTGCACCCCATACGGGGAGGATCAACCATAGCGCCACGAACATGGGAATCTGGGACACTGCCTCGCCCAGCGCGGTGGCGATGGTCGGGTCGGTTATGAGGCCTTTCGTCAGTTCCTGATCGCCCAGCAACGAGAAGATGATCTCACCGGTCACCGAGAGGATCATCGCGGTTAAGACCACAAAGGCCCAGGCATGTAGAAAAGTCGCGTAGCCCGCCGGGTGGAACTCGGACTTTTGGAGCAAAGCCCTTGCTCGGTTGACGGCCCCCTTGCCGCGAAGCCTTTCCAAGACGCAGACGCATGGCAGCAAAGCGTACCGGGTCGATTCAAAGGGCACGATCAAAATTCCCCCTGTGATCGCGACGATTGCGATGATGGCAACGAACCCTGCCCAAAGCCCTTCGCTCGGCAGTGTCGAGCTCCAGAACAGCAGCAACGCAGAAACACAAAGCAAGGCGACGATCGGAAGGAACGCCCGGAGGTACCCGAGCCCGAGATTCCAAAGTCCCTCGCGCGCCGCCGTCTCGGCCTCCCACAGGTCCAGTTTTCGGCCTAGCAAGTAAGAGAACGCAGCGTGGCATGTGGCTCCCGCAGAGTACGCAAGCGAAATGAAGAGCGCGGGCAGTCCCACTAGCGCGATCATGACGAGCGCAGTGACCACCTCGAATGCCTGCTGAGAAGGGTCCACGCTCCGTGTCGTACCCAGATTCGGCAACAAAAATTGAAGCATGAAGACGATCACCAAGTGGCAGAGCAGCGCTGGGACGAAGCTCAATTTCAGCAACTCTACGCCGATGGCGCGGTACAAAGCGAGGGAAAGGTCCATCAGCTGGCCCGACTCAAGCGGCCGCATCGCCATGCGACGACGCGCCCGTGCCAAGCGCCGTTGCAGCGCCTCAAAATTGGACTCCTTCATCCCAGTTCCGAAGTTACCCGCTTGACACCCGTTCGACATGGGCCGTAACACTTCGTTGCTCCCAGGCGTTCAGGAATACTAGAACCATGTTGATCACCTCCCTCACGGCAGCGCTTCTCCTGACTCAGACCCCCAGGTCCATCAGCGAACTGCTCCCAACCAACTTTAAGACTGCGACCTTTGTCACCAAAAAGGTCAGCGCGAACCAAAAGGAACTCGCAACCATCAACAAGGACTTTGGGATGTCCTACCGATTTGACTCGATGACCGTGAGCGTCAAAGAGCCGCACAAACTCCGGCTTGAAGCCAAAGTGCAGGACTCCTCGTTCCTATTCATCGTGAACGGGACCACCAAGCTTGTCCGCGCCCCGCGCGCCAAGATCAGCATCAAAGACGACGTGAGCACCGAACCCGGCAAGCGCCAAACCGTGTTCGATTTCGGCATTCTCACCCCTGCGCTCATGCAGGATCTCTTCACCGCCTCGTTCGTCCGCATGGACCGCGAAACCGGTGACGCAGTCTACGATCTCTTCTACAAATCGAACATGAAGGACGCGACGCGCCACCGCGTTTGGATCAGCCCATCCAAGAAAGTCATCACCAAGCGCGAGTGGTACTCGCAATTCGGCGACAAGCGGTTGATGGCGACGATGATCTACGGCAACTTCACTCAGAAGGGCGGCGGCTACTTCCCCACCGTCTACACGGTCAAGAGTGCTTCGGGCAAGGTCGCGGGTGTCCTTGAGTTCGAGCGAGTGACGGTCAACGAGCCTCTTGCGGACTCCCTGTTCTCTGTGAACTGACCACCTTCAGATTCGAGCAAGTTCCTCCGACGATATAAGCAAAAGTCGGAGGATTTATCGCGTGTCAGCACCTGAAGCAGAGGCTCCAAAGAAAAAGGGGAAACTCCCCATCATCATCGCGCTTGTCGCCATTCTCGGCGGCGGCGGTTTCTTCATGACCAAGGGCAAGAAGAAGGATGAAGGTCCACCTGAGCTCAAGTTGGCAAAGACCTCCAGCATGATTGAGCTCAAAGACGAGTTCCTCGTGAACTTGGCGGGCGGGGATACCTACCTGCGCTGCAAGATCAGCCTCCTTCCAACGGACACCGCGAAGAAGGAAGAGATAGAGCACGCGGCCGCCGCGATCACCGACTCGATCTACGCTCGATTCCGACAGACCAGCATCGAGGAGATCAACAAGGATGACGGGCTCGTCCGACTTCGACGCCAGATCGCGTCCGATGTCAACTGGACCCTTGAAAAGCTAGAGGGCAGCGACGCCGCCCACGGCGACAAGAAGAAGAAAAAGAAGAAGGACGAAGAGGCGGTGCAGATGACCGCGCCCACTTTGAAGGGACCCATAGACCCTGAAGAATTAGAGTATCCCGAATGGGATTCCGACGAAGGCCCCATCCTTAAAGTCTTCTTTACAAGCTTCGCGACACAATGATCTTGGCGAGAAATCAGGATGGAGTCATCCAGAGTTTTGGGTTCCTGAAAGGGGACCCTCTTTTTTTGTCGCGGTCGTGAACGGATCAAATCACGTATCTTCAAGTGATGTCCACCGACAACCTCGTCGTCGCGGTCACTGGAGCAAGCGGCGCAATCTACGCACAGCGCTTCCTGCGTCACGTCACCAGCGTGTACAACAAGGTGTACTTGATGCTCAGCGACCAGGCGATCGACGTCGCGCACACGGAACTCGGCGTGGCCCCAATCCGCCGCCCATTCGATGCCACCGGCTGGCTCGGCTCGCAACCCGAGAACCTGATCCTGCTTGACCACAAGAACTACTATTCACCCCCAGCCTCCGGCTCTTTCCAACACGACGGCATGGTCATCATCCCGTGCAGCATGGGCACGGCGGGGCGCATCGCCAATGGCATCAGCGACGACCTCGTCACCCGTTCTGCCGATGTGTGCCTGAAAGAGAAGCGGCCCCTCATCGTCGTCCCTCGCGAGATGCCGTGGAACTCAATCATGCTCCGGAATCTCACCACCCTGTCTGAGGCCGGTGCAACCGTCCTCCCGGCCAGCCCGGCTTGGTACACCCGACCGAAAACGCTCGAAGAGCTGGCCGATACCGTCGTCGCACGGGTGCTCCAGCAGCTCGGTGTACCGCAGACGCTCATGAAACCTTGGATGGTGGATCCAGAGTGAGCCGACTGATCTTAGCCGGCGGGAGCGGATTTATCGGGCGAGCAATAGCTTCATCGCTCCGGGGCCAAGGGTGGCAGGTGCAGATTCTGACCCGCACACCTCGATCCGAAGGTGACCTTCAGTGGGATGCACAACACTTGGGTGCCTGGGCCAGCGAGTTGGACGGTGCGGATGGGATTTTTAACTTGGTGGGCGAACCAGTTTCGCAGCGGTGGACCGCTGACGTGCGTCGTAAGATCGTGGCCAGCCGCGTCGAATCCACGAAGGTGCTGGGGGAAGCCTGCAGCCGTTGCCACGCACCACCGCACGTGTGGGTGAACGCGAGCGCGGTTGGGTTCTACGGTGACACCGGGAGCAGAACCGTCGATGAGCTGGCCCCGCACGGCCCGTCCGACGACTTCTTAGTAGAGACTTGTCAGCAATGGGAAGCCGCCGCGCGCACCACGGTTCCCGCCCCGACTACTCTGCGATTCGTTCGGATCGGGTTTGTGCTCGGCAAAGGCGGAGGCGCATATCCGGCGTTGCAAAGGCTGACGAAGCTCTTCCTCGGTGGCCACGTCGGTTCCGGTACAAACTACGTCAGTTGGATCCACTTGGACGACCTGGTCCGACAGTTTGAGTTCGCATTGGGCCCAAGCGCGCCGCCAATCATGAACGGCACAGCTCCAACGCCAGTGACGATGTCCGAGCTGATGTTCGCGATGCGGCACGCGGCCAATCGCCCATGGTCTCCTCCCGCGCCCGTCTTCGCGCTCGCGCTTGCCAGTCGCTTACTCGGCACTCCCGACCCGGGGCTCGTCACCATCAGCCAGCGAATCTCGCCCAAGGCCGCACTGGACGCAGGCTTCGAATTCAACTTCGCCGACCTCGCAAAGGCCCTGGACAATCTCCACACCAGCCCATAGAAACTGTACTTATATTGAAACTTTCGCAACTTTCATGGAATACTCTGCGTTGAATAGAGAGAACCCTGAAGGGGAGTAGCACCCACTACGGTGGGGGTTGGATCGTCAAGACGCGCGAAAGCGCCGGTCCAATCTGAAAAGCAAGACCTTCATCGCAATCGATTGCGGTGAAGGTCTTTTTTGTTGCGAAACAGTCCAGGGTCACGGAAATCGGAACATGAACAATCTGAAAGTCGGAATTTTGATGGCGGGTATTACCGCACTCTTCGTGCTGTGTGGCAATGCGCTGGGCGGTTCGGCGGGCATCATCATCGCCGTCGTGCTTGCGCTGGTCATGAACATCGGCACGTACTGGTTCAGCGACAAACTCGTGCTGAAGATGACGCGTGCGATCCCCATTGACCCGCAGCAGGCTCCCGAGTTGCACGAGATGGTGCAGTCTCTGAGCCGGCGGGCGGGGATCCCCACGCCACGGCTTTACCTGGTGCCGGACGCTTCGCCCAACGCGTTTGCCACGGGTCGCAACCCGGCAAACGGCGTGGTCGCGGTCAACCAGGGTTTGCTGGACATCCTCAATCGCGAGGAGGTCGAGGGCGTCATTGCTCACGAGATCGCGCACATCAAGCACCGCGATACGCTGACCAGTGCAATCGTCGCCACCATGGCGGGAGCGATCTCATCGATCGCGAACATGGCCATGTTCGCCAGCATGTTTGGCGGAGGCAATAACGACGAGGAAGGGGGGAACCCGCTCGTTGGGCTATTGCTCATGATCGTCGCCCCGCTGTCGGCCATGCTCATCCAGCTCGGAATCTCCCGAGCCCGCGAGTATGAGGCCGACAAGACGGCCGCTCAGCTCGTAGGAAGCGGTCGGGGGCTACAGAACGCATTGATCAAGCTACACAAGGGTGTCAACGCAATGCCGGGCCATATGAGCCCGACTGCTGCCCACATGTGCATCGTCAACCCATTCGGCTCGCTCACGCGCGGTATGGCGTCGCTCTTCAGCACGCACCCGCCGATGGAAGAGCGTGTGCGCCGACTCGAAGCTTTGCGTGGCTAACACGTCAGGAGACCACCATGAATTGCCCCAAGAACTGTAACACCCCGCTCCAGATGTCCGAACGGCACGGCGTCGAAATCGACTACTGCCCGCAGTGCCGTGGCGTCTGGCTCGACCGCGGAGAGCTCGACAAAATCATTGACCGTGCAATGGAGATGGAGAGCGGCCCCAAGACGGTCGCTCCGCCCATCCCCGATCCGCGCGCGGTCGACGACGATCGCTACGATCGAGATCGTTACGAGAAGGATCGCTACGATCGGGACAGTGACTACTACAAGAAGCGCCGAAAGAAAAGCTTCCTCGGCGAGATTTTCGACTTTGACTGAGAACACCTGACCTTCCCTACAACACTCGGGGTGCCGCGAGAACAATCGCAGGCACCCCACTTTCGGAACACAACTAACATTCAATGGAACTGGCTGGAATTCATATAGGTATCTGGGGAGCTTTCCTCACATTTGTCGTCGCGATGCTAGCGCTTGACCTCGGGGTCTTCCACAAAGAAGCCCATGAGGTGAAGATGAAGGAGGCGCTCACGTGGAGCGCCGTCTGGATCGCTTTGGCACTCGTTTTCAACGCGGGAATCTTCCTCTTCTGGGACAAGATCGGCGCCGCGTCAAACTACTCGGCCTCGGAAGCCGGGCAAGCGTTCTTGGCGGGCTATCTCGTTGAGAAGGCTCTCAGTGTGGACAACATCTTTGTCTTCCTGATGGTCTTCGCGTACTTCCAAGTCCCCGCACGTTACCAACACCGAGTGCTTTTCTACGGAATCCTCGGCGCGCTCATCTTCCGTTCAATCTTCATCGCCGCTGGCGCGACCCTGCTCCAGAACTTCCACTGGATGCTGTTCGTCTTCGGTGCGTTCTTGATCATCACCGGTGTGAAGATGGTGATCCTGAAGGACAAGAAGATCGATCCCGACAAGAACCCGATCATCAAGGGCTTCAAGAAGCTCATGCCCGTAACCAAGGAGTACGTGGGGCAAAACTTCTTCACGCGCATCAATGGCAAGCTTTGGGCCACCCCGCTCTTCATTGCGCTGCTCTTCATCGAACTCACCGACATCATCTTTGCGGTCGACTCGATCCCGGCCATCTTCGCGATCACCAAGGATCCGTTCATCGTCTTCACCTCGAACGTCTTTGCCATCCTCGGTCTTCGCGCCCTCTTCTTTGCACTGGCCGGGTTGATGAACATGTTCCATTACCTGGGTTACGGCCTGGCCGCGATCCTGGTCTTCGTGGGAGGCAAGATGGTGGGCAACGGTTTCCACTACAAGTTCCCCATCGCTCTCTCGCTGCTGATCATCATCGGAATTCTCGCGATTTCGGTCATCGCCAGCCTGATGTTCCCGCCCAAGAACCCTGCCCATGGGCTGCCAGTGGAACCCAAGCCAGAGCTCGACGAGCAGCCGAGCCCGGTCGCCTAACTCCCTCCGAGCACCCGCCCCCGGCGTCTGTGCCGGGGGCTTTTGACGTTTATCAGGGTACAATCGAACCCACATTTCGACTCGAAATCTGAGTTTTTCTTATGCCAACCGCCGCCAAACCCGTGACCAAGATGACCATCAAGCGCGAGGAACTGAACCCTTGCACGATCAAGCTCGACGTAGTTTGCACGTCAGAGCAAGTCCAATCGGGCTTCGCTCGTGCCTACAAGGGCTTCAGCAAGCAGATCCGCATCCCCGGGTTTCGACCGGGTCACGCCCCCAAGAGCGTCGTGCAGAAGTACGTACCGCAAGAGGATGTGAACGGCGCAGCCGCAGAATTCATCGTCAAAGCCGCCATCGGTGAGGCCCTCACCGCCGAGGAAATCCAACCGCACGATGCGCCGGCCGTCACACTGACCGCGCTCGATGAGGCCGAGAGCAAGTGCGAGTTTTTCGCCAAGGTTCCGCTCAAGCCGGTGGTTGAGTTGGGCGATTACAAGGGTCTCCCCGCTGAGCGCACGACCATCGAGGTCACCGACGCGGAAGTGGACCAACGCATGGAAGAACTGCGACAACGCAGCGCCAAGCGCGAAGTCGTCCGTGATCGCGGAGCGATGGACGGAGACATGGCCGTCGTCAACATCAAGAAGGATGGCGACGAGGGCGAGGGACGCAACATCCTCAGCGTCATCGGGCAGAACTTTGACGCCCTCGACAAGGCGCTCCACGGCATGGCCGGTGAAGAGATGAAGGTCGAGACCCTCACCTTCCCCGCGGATTTCCAGGACAAGGACCTCGCAGGCAAGAAGGCCAAGGTCCGAATCACGCTGAAGACGCTCGCGAGCGTTGCCCTGCCCGAGCTGGACGATGCCTTTGCCCAAAACCTGAAGGAGCTGAAAGCTGAGAACCTCAACGAACTCAAGGCGAAGCTGAAGGAGCGCCTGATCGCTGCGCGCGAGCAGGCCAGCCAGGAGATGGTGAACGAAGCGCTCCACGAGGAGATCCTCCGCCGAAGCACCGTCCACGTGCCGGACACCATGTGGGAGAGCGTCGCCAACCAGCGACTGGGAGAACTTGACCAGGAGGCTCGACGCAACGGCAAGACCATCGAGGAATACGCCAAGGAAAATGGCATGACGCTCGAAGAGATGGTCCAGAATTGGCAGCACGAAGCCAAGACCCAGGTCCAGCGCGCCGTCGTCGCCCAAGAGATCTTCGCCAAGGAGAAGATGCAGCTGACGAACGAGGATCTGAACACGGCACTCGTCCAAATGGCGTACGAGTATCAAGTTCCGCCTGCACAGATCGCCGAGATCATGCAGAAGAACAAGAACTTCACCGAGTTGCAAATCCGAGCGGTCTTCAACCGTGTTGTCGGCTTCTTGAACGACAACGCCGAGATTAAGGAAGTCGGCAGCACCGGTGGTGCCAAGAAGGCCAAGGCCGCCGCGAAGCCCAAGGATGACGCGCCTGCGGTAAAAGCTCCCGCCAAGAGCACGGCTGCCAAGAAGAAGAGCTAACTAGAAGCAAAATTGCCCTGGCCCAAACCGGACCAGGGCAATTTTATGTATGCGGCTAGGCTGCCTGCACATTCTTCGGCAGGTACTTGGCCTCAACATACTGCACACCCTTGGGCGTCAGCACGACTGCGCGCTCAATCACATTGCTGAGCTCGCGGACATTTCCTGGCCATGGATAGTGGCGCAGCGCCTTCTCGGCATCAGCGGTGAAGCCCTCGAAGGCATGACCGTTCTCGGTGCCGTAGTGGGCAAGGAAGTGCGATGCCAGCGGCATCAGGTCCTCCTGACGCTCGCGAAGAGGCGGCAAATTGATCTCGATCACCTGCAATCGATACAGCAGATCGAGCCGGAAGTTGCCAGCATCGACTTCACGCTGGAGATTTCGGTTTGTCGCAGTGATCAGCCGCACATCGACGCGCGTTGGCTTGTTGCTGCCGAGTCGCTCAAATTCTCGTTCCTGCAAGACGCGCAGCAGCTTGGCCTGAATGGAGAGCGGGACTTCACCGATCTCATCCAGGAACAGCGTCCCTTCATTTGCGGCCTCAAATCGGCCCATCTTGCTGCCGTTTGCGCCGGTAAATGCGCCTTTCTCGTACCCAAACAGCTCCGACTCTAGGAGCGTCTCGGGCAGAGCCGCGCAAGAGGTGGCAATAAAAGGTCCCGCTGCGCGAGAGCTCATTTCGTGCAGCAGCTTCGAAATCACTTCTTTTCCGGTTCCGCTCTCGCCCAGGACGAGCACGGTCGCCTTCGACTCCGCAACCTGCTCGATTGTCTCCAGCACCTGCTTCATCGCGGGCGATTCCGCTACAAAGTGGATAGCAGTTTTGCCCTTCTTGGCAGTTTTGCTTCGTGTTTTTGGCGCAGAGCCGGATTCAAGCGCGCTCTTTACGATCTTCTTCAAGTTTTCAAGATCAAAGGGCTTGGTCACGAACTCAAAGGCGCCGTTTCGGATCGCCGCCACGGCCTCCTGAATGGTGCCGTAGGCTGTACAGATGATGACCGGCAATTCTGGCCATCGGGCCTGGATCTGATCTTGGAGTTTGTATCCGTTCATCCCCGGCATGGTGACGTCGGTGATGACTACGTCCATGGCCTGGGATTCCAGAACCTCTAGTGCCGCTTGCGCGTTGGGAGCAGTACTCGCCTGATAGCCACCCTTTTCAAAGGCAACTTCCAGGATGCGTCGGATATTCGGCTCGTCGTCTACGATCAGGATTCGCGGCTTCTGGCTCATGCCGCCTCCGAGACGTTGAAGTCGAGTGCAAAGGTGCTTCCCTTACCTTCGGTGGTCTCCACGCTCAGCCGCGCCTTGTGCGCTTCTACGATCTTGCGGGCCACACTCAGGCCTAGACCAGTGCCGTTGGGCTTGGTCGTGAAGAACGGCGTGAAGAGACGATCTTGAGTCTCCTTGTCCATCCCTTGACCCTCGTCGACGACTCTGAGGACACCGTGCGCCGTGACCTGGAGGGTCACCGTGCTGCCCGGCTCACTTGCCTGCAGCGCGTTGAGGATGAGGTTCCGCACGACTTGCTCGATCCGCAGTGGATCGGCGTACAGCACCGGTTCATCCGGTGAGATCTGCAGTTTGACGCTGACTTGCGCCGCCTCAAACTGCTCCACGTGGCGCTGGCAGACTTGCCGTGCGATGTCTCCCAATTGCATCGGCTCGAATTCCAGGCTGATCGGTTTGGCAAAATCAAGGAATTCGCTACAAAGCAGGTTCAGTTTTGTGGCTTCACCCTCGATCATGCGGGCAAATTCTGTGGCCAGCTGCGGATCTTCCAGGATCATGGTCGCCGCACTCTGGATGCCCGCAAGCGGGTTGCGAATCTCGTGAGCGATGCTCGCCGTGAGCTGGCCGATCTCCGCCAGACGGTGGATCCGCTCGACCGTTTCGCGTGCCTTCTCATGCTCGGTGATGTCGTTCAACGCGATAATGACGCCGCCGCCCTGCAGTGGGCTCACGACGACCGCAAACGCACGGGTCTGCTCGTCAACCGCCACTCGGAAGCGATAGCTCAGTCCCTTCTTGGCGCGCTCCATGGCGTGCCGGAACGGGACTTGGAAATTGGCCTGGATGCGCGAGAAGTACTCGGTCCAGTTCGGGTAGTCAGAGGGTTCGGCACCAAGAATCGACCCCACTTCGGCGGTGTAGTCGGCAAACGAGCCGTCCGCATGGATCATCATCAGGCCAAATCCGACGCTCTCAATGGCGTTCTGTAAGCTGAGTCGTCGCGAGTTCGCGTCGACGATTGCGCGGGCATTGTTCACCGCGAGCGCAATCTGGCGACCAAGGCTCTCGGCCGCTTCCAGATCGTTCTCAGTAAAGGTCGGAGCGTCCGCCGCTCGGGCCACGTTCAGGACTCCAATGCACCCCTGGTTGCGCGTGATCAGCGGGACGATCAGGGAACTGCCGATCGTATCGCGGCGCTGGATATTCTGTTGATTGAGGTCCGACTCTTGCCGCGGATCCACCAAAAGCCGGGTGCGCGCATCCTGAATCGCCAGGCCCGCAATGCCCATTCCACGGACAATCGTCGCGTCCTTCGGAACCGTACTCAGTAGGCCTGCCGCAGCAGCCAGCAAGTACCGATCCGTCTCGCCCTCACGCAAGAAGAC
This sequence comes from Chthonomonas sp., assembly GCA_016788115.1. Lineage (NCBI taxonomy): Bacteria > Bacillati > Armatimonadota > Chthonomonadia > Chthonomonadales > Chthonomonadaceae > Chthonomonas > Chthonomonas sp. The sequence goes on from JAEURR010000007.1 coordinate 316,911, forward strand.
GGAGATGCCGGACGCACCGAACCACTCCTCACTCTTCTTGAGCACCCGCACAAGGTACGCATCCAAGTTCACGTTCCCCTCGGCGTATGCCACATCTAGCAGATCGTAGATGTCGTTGACCTTAATTTCTCGAATTGCGCCCATACTCTCTTTCCATCTCGGCACAAATGCGGGACGACCGCAGGAGAATATCTGCAAAGAAACTTCAACAACCCTATGAAGAATCAGCTGGCTTCCGCATCCTCGCCGTATTTGCGTCAACACGCCTCGAATCCGATCCATTGGGTGGAGTGGTCCGAGGACGCCTTCGCACGCGCGCGAGAAGAACATAAGCTTGTTTTCCTATCCATTGGGTACAGCGCCTGCCACTGGTGCCACGTCATGGCGCACGAGTCCTTTGAAGACCCGGCGGTCGCCGAGGTGTTGACCCAGCACTTTGTTAGCATCAAAGTCGACCGCGAAGAGCGCCCAGACATTGACGAAATCTACATGACTGCGGTGCAGCTTTCCACCGGACGCGGCGGCTGGCCCATGACGCTCTTTCTCACGCCGGACAAGCAACCGTTCTTCGCCGGGACGTACTTCCCGCGTGAGGGCCGAGGCGGTCACCCTGGATTCCTGGACCTGTGCCGACAGATCGTGAGCATCAGCGAGAACTCGCCCGAGGGCATCCAACAGGCTGCGGACGAGTTCGGTAAATCGCTCCGCGAAGTCTTGGACCGCCCTGCGCCGCCGAGCGAACCACTCCCCTTGGAACCCTTGCAGATGCTCCTGGCCGACCTGAGCGAGTCATTCGACCCCGAAGACGGTGGGTTCGGTGGCGCTCCCAAGTTCCCACCGCACTCCTCGATCCTGGCGTTGCAGCGACTTGGAGCCGGGGAGCACCCAATGGTGGAGACCACCTTACGATGCATCGCTGCTGGGGGGATTCACGACCACGTCGCTGGCGGGTTCCACCGATACAGCACGGACGGCTACTGGCTACTCCCCCATTTCGAGAAGATGCTGAGCGACAATGCTCTTTTCTTGATGCAATACAGTTCGTGTACCGAATCGTATGGTTCCCGTTGTGTTGATGGCATTTTGAACTGGGTTCGGAGCGAGATGACTTCACCGGAGGGCCTGTTCTACACCGCAGTTGACGCCGACACCGAGGGCGAAGAGGGGCTGACCTACCTGTGGAGCTGCGACGAGATTCGGAAGCTCCTTGGCGACAGGGCGGAGTCATTCATCGCCACTTACGGAATGGAGGAGCTGGGCAATTACTTCGACGAAGCGACCCGCCAGAAGACCGGGCTCAATGTCCTTCACCTCACCGACGTCACCGCAGACCCGCTCTCGGACTGCCTGGCGATCCTGCTTCAGGCCCGTGCGATACGCCCTCAGCCCATGGTCGACACGAAGTGCGTGGCGAACGCGAACGGGCTGATGATCGAGGCGATGATCCGCGCCGGCGCGGGTCAGGATGCTCTCCAAGCACTCCGCACATGGCGGCAGTTTGAGCGGTTTCCGCACCAGATCGTCGATGGCAAGCCAGAGGGAACCCCGTTCCTGGACGACCTTCTTTTCATGCACTCAGCAGCGCAGCTCGCCTCTTCGCAGCTCTCCGATGATCAAGAGGAGAACCGCGCGTTCGCCGACCGCTTGGAGTCCCAGGCGCACAGCGACTTTCTGGATGCCGATGGTCGCTCCTTCCGCAAATGGACCTCGGCGCACGGCGATCTGTTCGGTCGAGCGCGTGACCTGCTGGACCAGGCAGTTCCGAGTGCCGCCGCTTGGTACGCACTTGCCCGCCCTGAGCATGCGCCGAGGCTCATCGATGGCGCAAGCGCCTGGATGGCGCGGGTGCCAGGCTCTACCGCCACCTGGCACGCGGCGCTAGGCCTCTTGCCGCGTACGCCCGCAACGGTTCGTCGAGAGAACGGCCGCTCGATTGTGACCGTTCCAATCCCTCCGGGCTATCACATGCAAATCAACAAAGGAGATGCATCAGCGATGCTCTTTGACGACGGGACCGCAACACAATGCACACACTGGGAGCAGAACAGCAACAAGCTGTTCCTGCATTTCGATGGACTAGGCGATCGCCTGCACATCGAGTGGTGCACGGAGACCGAGTGCCTTGCTCCCCAAATCGTGCCACTGGTCGAAAGTGACAGGTAGCATCTCACCCAGAGCTATGCACTGCGACGTCATGATCATCGGCGGGACCGGCATTGGGGACCGATTGCCTGCGTTGGGCCTTCAAGCGGTTCACGTACCCACCCAGTTTGGGCTCCTGCGTGGCTATGCGGGCAAAATCGGTCGCGCGAACCTCTTCTGTGTGCAGCGCCACTCAGCAGGACACAAGACGCCGCCGCACCTCATCAACTACCGTGCCATCGCCGACGGGGCGCGCCGCCTCGGCGTGAGAGCGTGCTTCGCCACCGCCGCTGTCGGATGCCTCCGCCCCGAGTGGCAGCCAGGAACGCTGGTCGCGTGCAAAGATTTTATCGACCACACCGATCGTCAGGTTACGATGTACGACCAACAGGTTCGACATATTGATTTCTCGACTCCGATGAGCGCGCGCAGCCACATCCTCGCTGTTGCGCACGGCCAAGGCATCAACGTGATCGACGACGGCGTCTACATGGGCCTCGACGGCCCGCGCTACGAGACGCCGTCCGAGGTGCTACTTGTGGCCAAGCTCGGAGGCGATGTGGTCGGCATGACCGCAAGTACCGAAGCTGAAGTGATGGTCGAAGCGGGCATCCCATACGCCTGCCTTGCCATCGTGACAAACCTCGCCGCAGGCATCGCTGACCACGTTCTGGACCACTCGGAAGTCGTAGACGTGATGAAAACTCGGGGAGACGACGTACTGCGATTGCTCACAGCAGCGGCCGATCACGTGGTCGATGCGTAGCAGCTCCGACGCTTCCAGCCGTCAGCTCACCTTGGCGCTTGCGCTCCTCCAAGGCGTCGGCGGCAAGACCCTCTCCCGGATTGTCACCCGCAACGTCTTGCTCGGTCGGGAGCCCAAAGAGTTTCTCGCCCTTTCCCGCGAGGTTCTCATCGAAGACTACGGTCTGCCGCCCAAGCTCGCCGATCTTTGGGTGAGCACCCGAACCGAGGCGATGGACACCGCCGCGCGGGTCCTAGACCACCTTCGAACCGCCGGAATCAGCTTCGCCACTACCGTCGATGCGCACTACCCCGCACGCATCGAGGAGTTCACCGCCGAGACCCCCGGCATCCTGTTCTTTTACGGCAACACAAAGCTGATCGAATCGGCCACGTTTGCCGTGATGAGCTCCCGCAAATCGCCTACTGCATTCCTCGATCAGATCGAACGGGCCGCCGAAGAGGGTGTGCTCCGAGGAGAAGTGCTCGTCGCCGGGCACGACACTCCGGAGTACCAGCGTAGCGCTATCGTCCCGCTTCGCTGGGGCGCACCTCGCATCATCGTCTTGGACCGCGGCTTCTTCCAAGCCCTGGGCAAGGACCTGACCGACGAGCCGTTCCGCGCCGCCCGGCTGTGGCGGTTCCAGTTCGACCCGAAGACGGACCTCGCGCTTTCGGCAGTCAATCCGCTCCGAGACTACCACCGCAATGCGAATCGAGACCGTGACCGACTCGTCGCCGCGCTTTCATTGCGCGTGGACTTCGCCCAAGTCTCGCCCGAAGGCAACATGGCGCAACTCGTCCGGGCAACGCTGGCTGCTGGACGCCCGGTTCGCATTAGCGACCTGAACCCCGAGGCCCGTGAATACTACCGATCTGGCGCACAACCGCTTACCTAGATCAAGCGTTATCGCCAAGTTTGACCCGGTGGTCGGCTAAAAATCGCAACCTTACCGGGACACGCGCGCTCCCCACTAAGGAATCAAAGAATCGTGAGGTAAGACGATGAACGTCATGGCATTCAACCGGGCGGTCGCATCGAACTTGATCTCGATGTATCGCATAGAGAGGACACTGCAGCGGAGCCGTGTGAGCGAGGAAGCTGCCCAGATAAGCGAGGACCGAAGACGGAAGCTCGCAGAAATAGAACAACAGAATGCACGAGCAATCCGGGTCGCTCAGTCGGCCATCATGAGCTCGAGCCTTGACGTCCTAGCGTAATTCGCCCTGCGGAGTCGTTCGCGGGGCGACTTTCATTATGGGACAACCGTTAGGTAACCTAAAGGCATGGCTTCGCTCGATTTGACGCCTCGGATTGCCGCGCTGTACGACCTTCAAGCTGCGTTCATGGAGCCCAAGCTGAAGAAGCTCGGTATCGGCTGGTCCACATTCCAGCTGTTGAGTGCGGTTCGCGGGGCAGGTGACGAGGCCAGCCAGGCCGATGTCGCGCGCCGTCTCGGAGTCACTCCTGCGACGCTCAGCGAAGCGGTTACTGCCCATACCAAGCGCGGCCTGCTGGAGCAGGTCCCGAGCGGTCGCGACCGTCGGGTGAAGCTGCTCGCGCTGACCGGACGGGCCAAGAAGATCTTGAACGCAGTCCTGGAAGAAGCCAGTGTCGTCGAGGAGAAGATGGTCGCAGACCTCTCCAAGAAGGACCTTGCCGGACTCCTCAAGCTGCTCGATCAGTGCATCGACTCGGTCGAACCGACCGCCTAAGCCGCTTCGCGCATCGCCTGCATCAGCTCGGCTCGCGTCACTTCGGGCAAAACCTCGAGGTCGGGACGATCGTCCTCAGTCGACTTCGCGGCGATGAGCTTGAGCTTCGGTAACGCACGCTCGAACGCTTCGACCACGCCTGGGTCGAAGTGCGTACCCGACTCGATCGCGATCCGCGCAGCCGCGTCGTCCATGCTCCAAGAGCTCTTGTAAGGCCGTGCGCTGCACAGTGCATCGAAGACGTCGGCGACCGCCACAATCCGGCCCTCGATCGGGATCTCTTCACCTCGCAGTTGGTTGGGATAGCCACTGCCGTCCCATCGCTCGTGGTGCGACCAGATCACGTCCTCGCACATCTTCATCAGGTTCGTCCCGCCGCCACTCAGCAGTCGCCCACCGATCTCCACGTGGGTTTGCATGGTCTGACGCTCCTCTGTGCTGAGCGCTCCGGGCTTCAGCAAGACCGCATCGGGGATTCCGACCTTTCCGATATCGTGCAGCTGAGCCGCTAGATAGAGCAGCTTGCCTCGCGCCGGGTCAATGCCTAGTTCGGCCGCTATCAGCTGGCAGTAGTGCCCAACACGCAGTGTGTGCGCCCGAGTCGAGCCATCGCGGAATTCTGAGGCGATGGTCAATCGATTGAGGATCTCCATCTGCGACTCAATGATGTCCTCATGGAGCGAAAACACCTCTTGCGCAACGCCCTTGGCAAGATGGTACAGACCCATGCTCGAGGCAGCGATGATCGAAAGCGCGGCCCATGAGCTCGAGATGAGGCCCACGAGCGAGACCTTCTCGGTAGCACCCATCGCCCACTGGACAGACAGGACCAGCAACACTCCAAACAGGACGTACACCCGCGTGATGAGCATTCCAATGCCCGCAGGTGTCCGTGATCGCAGCAGACCCAAAATTATCGTCGACTTCATACCGTGCCCAGTAGAAATGTCGGCTTCGCAACAACACATAGTTAGTCCCCATAATCGTGCTCAGCCAGCGTCATCGCCGGGTATCTTGAGAGTCCCTCTCATGGCACGATGGAGCATCCCCGGGCTGTGTATCTGCGCAAGCGCGACGGTCGCGTTGATCGTGCTTGGGCAAGGCTGTTTATCCTCCAATGCCGTCGCCGTCTCACGCGAGTTCGTGGACATTGATGTCACGGCAATGTCTGCAGACACAATTGGCACCCAGCTCGCCAAGCACGAGCCGAAAGAGGGGTGCATTCTGGGGGCGTATATCGATCTCGATCCGACGATCAAAGATATCTTCCGCGACGAGGTCGGACGCACCCGAAAGCTCCCACGGGCCTTCGAACAAACTGTCGGGCGCAAGCACGGGATGTACTTCTTCTATCTGGGGTACGGGTACGAGCCACCGCGCGACTGGATCCGCAGACTCGCCGAGGAAGACCGATTCGTCCACATCGCGCTCGAACCGAACGATGGCCTGGACATGGTCCAAGACGATGCGTACTTAGAAAACCTTGCGGACAAGCTGAACGCCACCGGTGCGCGTATCTTTCTGCGTTTTGCGAGCGAGATGAATGGTCCTTGGGTCCGCTATCATGGCAGCCCCAAACAGTACATCGAGAAGTTTCGGATGGTGACGGAAGTCTTCCGCCGCCGTGCGCCCAAAGTCGCCATGGTCTGGTGTCCATACACGACGCCTCGCCGACCCATCAAAGACTACTATCCTGGCGATAATTGGGTCGATTGGGTTGGCGTGAACATGTACAACGTCACCTATTTTGATCAGAACCCCAAGAAGCCCGCGAAGCACGTGACCCCGCAAGTCATGCTGAAGTACGTGTACGAGAACTTCTCAGAGCGCAAGCCCATCATGATCGGGGAGTACGCCACGACCCACTATTCTCCGCTGGAAGACAAGGCGTATCCGGAGTGGGCGGCACAGAACATCTCCTCGCTCTACCGTTCCATCCGCACTGACTATCCGCGCGTCAAGGCGATCAATTATTTCAACTGCAACAACCTGCTGCTTTCGCACCGAAGGAACAATAACTATCTCGTGCAAGAGTTGCCCACCGTCCTCGATGCCTACCGCGAAGCGATCAAGTCGCCGTACTTCATCGCCAACGCGTCGGACGTTCCCGTGCGACCGAGCATCGACGCCGACATCCGCGTGACGAAGGGGATGCTCTTTGAAAGCCCCGCGTTCGTCACCGCGCGGCTTCCGGTGGGCACCGACACGCGCCGTATCCGATTCCTGCTGGACGGAGACGTCATCCACACGGCAAGTGCCCGCGCCGTCGCTTCCGTTACCCTCGAACCTGGCAGCTTCCAACCCGGGCGGCGAGTCCTTCGCGTCGAGGCGCTGGACGGGTCAAATCGCCTAGTCGGGGCCAAGGACATCTCCGTGCGGATCGCCCCGCCACAAGCTTCTCAGACCGTCGATCCGGTACAATAGCGAACTGTGTCAGCCCAGAAACCTCTCGCCAAGCCTGCGGCATGGAAGAACACCTACTTTTGGATCGCCGGCATCCTGCTGGTGGTAGGCGTGATCGGGTTGATATCCGGCGAAAAGGCGATTCGTGATCCCGGCCAGAAGGACGAATCCGGATTGGTTTGGATCTACTGGCTGGGAGCCGCTCTCATGGCGGTCAATGGCTGGCTGAGTCACCGACAGACCGTGCACCACTACACAGAGGCGCTGGAGTACGACGATGAGCACTCCGAGCCGTCGAAAGTCAATGAGCCCAGCGTAGAAGAAGAGCGGCCGAAAACCGAGGAGTAAGAATTTAGATGGTCAACTGTTCGTGCGGAAAGACGATTGAGCGTGTCCCTAACTGGCTTCAGACAGTGAATGTCGAGTTCGTTTGCAACAATTGCCCGAACCGCCAGATCAAGCCAATTTCCCAGCTAGCGCAGGAAGAGAGTCAGGCTGCCCGCGCGGCAGCAGCGAACCTGGGCAAAATGGACGCGCTTGAAGAAGATCCCGACGACGAAGAATGAGCTTCGGCGTCCACTGTCCCCATGAGCGTTATCTTTCGTGGGGTCTGATGCAGACCAAGGCCTTCCAGACACTGTAGCTGGAGGGCTTTTCCATTCAGGTGACCGTCAGCGGCAACGGCGACGCACGCCACAAGCTCATCCTCGTGCCACCAGACCGAAGCGTCCATCACATCTGCGATGCCGAGAAGGTACCGTTCCGTGCGCTTTGGGTCGATTGAGCGGGGCATGAGTGGCATACCTTAATCGTTGGCATGCCGCCCCCACTTCTTAAGCAGATTTCTCGGGGTTCTCTGGTCAGAGCCAGCCGTATGTCCGAGCAAGTTGATACTGCTCCGCGTTGTCGATATCCGTGCCGATCGATGCGTACTCGGTGATGACTCCGCGCACCGGCCCGCCCAGCATCTTTGACACGTTCTGCTCAAGCTTTCGGATGGACAACGAGGACGGAACAAACCGCCCCCAAAGCAGGGCGAAAAGCGTCTTCGCCCCCACCTGACTCGCGAGCTTCAGCGGGCTCTTGCGGTTGGCATAGGCGAGCTCTAGATTCGGCAACAGCCTTCGCATCTTCTGCGTGTTGACGACCGCGACATTGCCGCCCGTGAAAACCCCCTCCGCCAGACGCAGAGTCGTCCGCTTCATCCCTGGAAACTCCGATTCGCACCGCGCGACCGGAATGATCGGATAGTTGAGTGCTGCTGTCGGATCCGAGCGTCGCACAAAGTCGTCCACAGCCGCCCGGCCCAGGAACGGCAAATCGGCGGTGACCATCATAAACTGATCGGTCTGCACAGCCTCTAGGCCATTGGCCAGGCTCAGGATGAAGCTATTCCCCGCCGGGACATGGCGCACCCCTGCCAACTGAGCCTCACCCACCAGGATCGGCTCGCCCAGATGCTGCACCGCATCGGCCACGAGCTCCACCATCGTTTTGCCTTTCGCCGGCAGGCTCGCGCGAAACTTGATTCCGTACTGGATTTGCAGCGCGTGTTCGGCCTCGCCTCCCGCCAAAATTACGACATCCATAAGCTCTCCTCCCGGCTCAGCGTCGGAGCTACGAACACGTTCCCCGCGCCCGCCATGTGCATCGCGACCTTCCGCGCTTCCTCTTCCGTCGCGAATCTGCCGAAGACCGCCGACCCGCTCCCGCTCAGCAACGCGCCATCTGCCCCCAACCCGAGCATCCTGTCCACGATCTCCAGGCATGCGCACGGCGCGACCCGCTCAAAGTCGTTGTAAAGCTCGCGATCATCCACTGGAAACGCACGCCACTCTCGCGGCTTTGCATCGAGCTGTCCATAGGCTTGGGCGCTCGAGACCCCGACGTCGGGTTTGACGATCACCAGCCACTCTCGCGGCACATTCTCCAGCGCGGTCAACTTCTCGCCGTACCCCTCGGCTCGGGCTCGCCCTCCGACCAGGAAGAACGGCACATCCGCCCCGACCGCTTCGGCGACCATTGTGGCGTGCCCCCACGGCAACTCGCCCACAAACTGAGGAAGCGCGCGTAGCAATCCTGCCGCATCCGAACTGCCGCCGCCCAAGCCGCTTTCGACGGGGATCCCTTTGCGTAGCTCGATGCGCAGTGGCGGCACATCGACGAGCTCACGCACAAGCTGCAGCGTCTTCGACAGCGTATTTCGCTCGGGCAGGCCCCGCCAGTCACAGAGTATCTCCGTTTGTGCGACGCCACTCGTGATCGTCAAGGTGTCGTAGAGTCCTACTGCCTGAAAGATCGACCGAATCGGATGGTAGCCGCTTGCATCGGGTTGTCCAACCGACAAAAAGGTATTGACCTTGGCGGGGCACCGAAGATTACGTATCAAGGTGCTCCTCCTCAGTCGCGGGCGGGCTGGTCAACGCCGCAAAAGGGTTCATATCGAGTTCGTCGAGGGCCTTGTCGATAGTATCGAGTTGGGCTCTGGCCTCGCCCATCGCCGACAAAAAGTCGCCGTTGACCATGCCCGGTTCTCGACCCACCAGTCGGTGCCCCAGCATCTTGATTCTCAGGCCATCCAGAGTCGTGATGAACACGTTCGCCTGCGCCTCGGTGCGGGTGACCATCGCCAGGACCGCACTGTACTGTTGCCGGTACTCCGCCAAGTTCCGGTCCGCGATCTGGAAGAGCTGATCTGTTTGCGCGTCGTGCGACGATGGCAGGGCCGTTCGGCCCGGTACGGGCTGCATCTTCCCTTCGCTGTCGCCGATCTCCTTGAGGACAATGTCCGCGCGTCGCAACGCAAGGTACAACGCCGACGCCACCCGCTCGACGGTGCCAGGCATCTCCTGCAGATCCGCGATCTGACTCTTGCGCAGGCTCTCCGCTCCGTCCTGTACTGATTTCAGCCGCTCCTCGCAAGTGCGCCACAAATGACCTAGGCTCGGATGAATGAACGCGTCCCGCTTCGCCATCAGCTTGGCGCGATGATGCAAGACAAACCCCAGCGCCGGCGCGAATGTGACCGCAGACAACACCCAAGCAAACTGGATTCCTGCTGAGAGCAGCAAGCCTCCCATGACCGCCGAGCACGCCACGTACGCGATGCCGGGGCGGAGCCAATTATCGGCTCCGAAGAGGTGCTTTCGGTACAGGAGCCGATCTCTTGCTTCGACCTCGTTCAAGCGATCACCCCAGTTGTGGCCGGGCTCCCGCATGCGGAAGGGCCCGCTCACACGCATAGGCGATCTGAAGCAACTTCTCGTCGGCCATCACAGGCGTCATGATTTGCAGGCCAACCGGCAGGCCATCTGAAAAACCACAATTGAGCGACAAGCCGGGGAATCCGCCCATGTTGGCGGGGATCGTACACGTGTCGAGCAGCTTCAGCGCCATGGGGTCCGCCATCAACTCGCCAAGCTTAAATGCCACCACCGGGCTGCACGGAGACATGATCGCGTCGAACTGCTGGAAAGTCGCTTCAAACTCGGACGCCATCATCGCGCGCACTTGCTGAGCTCGTAGATAGTAGGCATCGTAGTACCCAGCGGACAGGGCATAGGTACCCATCATGATGCGCGCCTTGACTTCGTGACCAAACAGCTTGCCGCGAGTCGAGGCTACCGCTCCAATGTGCCCGGCACCGTCTACATGGTTGCCGTACCGTACGCCGTCGAATCGCGCCAGGTTGGACGACGCTTCGCTCGGGGCGATGATGTAGTAGGTCGTCACTCCAAGCTGGATACTGGGCATCTTGACGCGAGTGAACTCCACTCCTTCCTTCGCCAAAGTCTCGATCGCTTCGTTCACTGCCGCGAGGACGCCCGGCTGGCTGTCATCGCTGAACATCTCATCTGGCAGCGCCACGCGCAACCCCTTCAGGCTGCCGTGCTTCAACCCATCGACTCGAATCTGCGAATCCGGGAGCGAGGTACTGTCGAGCGGATCGTTGCCGGAAATCGCTTGCGCGAGTAGAGCGCAATCTTCGACCGTCCGGCCGAATGGACCGATCTGGTCCAGCGAAGAGGCGAACGCCACAAGCCCGTACCGCGACACGCGTCCGTAAGTCGGTTTGTAACCCACTAGGCCGCACAGAGACGCGGGCATTCGAATCGAGCCCCCGGTATCCGAACCGAGGCTGATGGGAGCGAGGTTTGCCGCGACTGCCGCCGCCGAGCCGCCAGATGACCCTCCGGGCGACCGAGTGGGATCCCAGGGATTCTTGGACGGGCCGAACGCGGAGTTCTCGCACGAGGTCCCCATGGCAAACTCGTCCAAGTTCGTCTTGCCTAGCCCGACGCATCCGTGGGCCTTCAGCCGCTGCACGACCGTCGCGTCATAAGGCGGAATGTAGTTCTCCAGAACCTTGGATGCACACGTCGTCCGTACTCCCAAGGTCGAGATGTTGTCCTTGAGCGCGATGGGAACTCCCGCCAGCGGACCGCCCTCGCCAGCATCTATCAAGCTCTGAGCCGCTTCGGCTTCCGCGAGCGTCTTATCACGGTCCACAGTCAGGTACGCGAAGTACTTGGAATCTTCTGATTCGATACGCTGAAGATACGACTCGGCCACTTCGCGGACGGAAACCTCTTTCGCACGGAGTTTGGCCGCAAGTTCCGCGGCGGTCAGGTTGGTCATGCGTTCGTGGTCAATCCTCGATGATGGCGGGCACAACGAAGAGGCCTGCTCGGCTCTTGGGTGCGTTGGCCAGCGCTGCCTCTCGGCTCAGGCCGTGGCGAGGCTCGTCGTCTGAGAGCACGTTGTACAAAGCCACCGCATGGGGTTTCGGCTCAAAAGCGCTCACGTCTACCGCAGCAATGTCTTGGGCATGGCCGAGTAGAGCGTTCAGTTCAACTTGAAAACTCTTTAACTCTTCTTCGGTCAAATCCAGGCGTGCGAGACGCGCAACGTGCTGGACCTCATCAAACGAGATCGGCATACGCCGCAGTATATCCGAAGCGCATAATACGAACTATGCCGACTACGGGTCCACGTGCGTCGTACCCAGCGGTCGCCGCAGTCGTCACTGTGGTGACGCTCATGGGTCTGGCCGCACGTGAGTTCAAGCCCCTGATCCCCCCAGTCGTGACCGACGGCGTGGAAGTACTTGACCCCACCCAACCAGGACTGCGCCTTTCGGATGAACGCATCCGCTGGAGGGAATTCGGCCCTCAAGCCATCGCCGAAGCGCGCCGCACGAATCGCCTCATGATGATCCTCATCGGAGATCGCGCCAGCGCGGCCTACCGATTCGCCGATCGTTACTGGTTCACTGACCGCGATCTTATCGACACGATGAATGCTGAATTCATCGCGATTCGCATCGACCCGGACCAGTATCCAGCGATGACGACTTCATTCATGCCCTTTAGGCGTACCAGCCGCGGCCTCGACCCGCTGTTTCAAGTCTGGTTTGTAGACCCCGCGGGCTCACTTCTGGACGGCATGTTCATCGCCAACGCTTTTCGGATTCCCGAAGCGAATTGGGCGGTCACGACTCTCAATAACCTGCGCGTCCGATGGAACAAGCTCAAGGCCGATCAGACCCCGTTCGATCTGCAGGCCAGTGACATCGAAATGCTGAACCGCCCGCCGGTCATGCTCGATTTCGACGGTCACGCCAAGTTCATCGAATCGATGCGCGATCCGAAATTCGGCGGGATCGTCCGCGACGACCGCCAACTCCTCCGCCCCATGTCGTGGCGGTACCTCGCGCTCACAGGCTACACCGAAGAGTTGCTCGCAAGCATGCGCCCCTGCATTGCCTCACCGATGACCGACTGGCTCGACGGCGGGTTTTTCCGCGAGTGCAATGATAGGTCTTGGCGGCAGGTCGAGGTCGATAAGTCTACGCAACAGAACGCCGCGATGATGCTCACCGTCGCCATCGCCGGCCAAGTCCTGGGCAAGCCAGAGTACATCGAAGTCGCGAAACTAACGTTCGATTGGCTGATGAACGAAATGCACGAGGGCGACAGCTTCGTCGGGTTCCGCGTGGGCGATGGCACGCGCGTGGGTCGCTCGAAGCTCTCCTCGTTTCCCGTGCGTGTGCTGCGGGAGAACTTCAGCGGCGAAGAGCGCGAGTGGCTGCGCACCCACTTCGGTCTGCGCGTCGAAGACAATCCGCAAATGCTGGTGTATCTCCCGCACCCAGAGGAAGTCTTCAGTGCGGAATTCAGGCGGTTCCGCGATCGACTTCGCGACCTGCGTGATCGGTCGAGCCCCATGCTCACTTCGAAGGGTCGCCTCGACGTCACTGGCTCCGCCCTCGCCCGAATGATCGAGACCGCCGCGCTCGTCAATGACAAAGAGCGGCTCAATGCAGCGCTGCGCCTCACCGTCTCACTCGATGCGTTCAAGAGCGGTGTAAACGATGTCCTGCACCGCTTGCCCGAGAATGGCAGCGGCGATTCGTGCCTGGCCGACTACTTGGCCTACGCCGATGCACGGTGGCAGGAGTATGCGGTGACGGGTCGCATCGACGCCTTATCCGATGGCCTGAGCGTGCTGCGCCGAGCAATTAATCTGTTCCTGGACAAGCAGAGCGGTGTCCTCAAGGATGGGCTCTGGACCTTTGGCGAGCCGTCTATCCCAAACGTCCCTTCGGTTGCGCTGCACGACTCCATGGGCGAATCGAGCATTGCCGCCGCAGTTCGGCTCTGCGGACTGTACGGTCGGGCGGAGCGCTGCATGAAGATCCCTTCGCCGACCGAGCCCGTCAACCTCGTGGCGACCGCCAATGCGCTGGTCGACCGCTTCGCTCCCATCGCCGCGGAACTGCAGAATCGCGTTTCCGGGTTCTTTGGCTCCGCTCTGGTGGACGAGCAGCCCTCCTGGGTGGCAGTGGTCCAACCGAACGATACCGCCGCGATTGCCGCCGCGCATCGTGCTCACCCTACGCAGTACGTCATCCCCATCTATTCGGCGGGCGAGGCTGCCCCCAAGTTGCAAAAGCCGGGCGTCTATCAGGTGGAGTTCGATCCCAACGGGGTCCGGGTGAAGTCATTCACCCCCACTCGCGCCACGCCCGCACTTTGAGGCATAATCTCCGGCGGAGAGGTCGCATAGTGGTCTAGTGCGCCGCACTCGAAATGCGGTGTATCGCAAGGTACCGTGGGTTCGAATCCCACCCTCTCCGCCACTCCGACCCCGAGCTCACCCGCCGTGCAGTTCGCGGAACTTCTCTGCAGTCAGCACCGCCAGCACGTGATCGCGGTATGCCCCGCGTTTCCAGAGCTCTTGCGGGATCCGACCCGTGATCTCAAAGCCCTGCTTGGCAAGCATCCGCGGAGTCCTGGCATTCCCTTCCAGATAACCGCTGATGAGCATCCGCAGGTCGAGCACGTCGAACGCGTATCGCGCCCGCAGCAGGGACGCCTCGGTACCGAACCCCTTGCCCCAAAAGGCTTTGTCGAGGAGCGTGCCGCATTGGGCGGTCCGATTCTGCTTGCTCACTTGATGGAGCGCGGACTGGCCAATGTGGGTACCGTCCAGAAGTTCGACCCCGAAGATGATGTCACGCCCGTCGCTCGCGAGCATCCGGTCAAACCACTCCGATTCGGCCTCGTGCGAGGTCGGCTCGTCGCTGATGAGCAGCCACTCGGTGACGTCCAGATCGTTCACCCAACGAAGGCAGTTCTCGAAGTGACGCTCGCGACTGAGCGGCACCAGCCTAATTCTCTCACCCTCCAACCCGTCGGCCATGCCGCGTTCTACCCCACGGCGGCTACTTGATCTTCAGCGATTTGGAGATGGTATCGAGTTGTTGCATCCCCGCCCGCGAATCGACCTGAGTGGTGGCGACGACCAGCCAGAGCTTTGTCCCCTTGCGGATCACCGTGGCGCATTCGATCTCGACATCGCGGCCCATGCGGCTCGTCGTGATGACGCTCTGCGCCTCGTCGGCCCCAGGCACTTCGACCGCCACGAGCGCTGGATTCTCCACCACCGAGCCGTCCAGTTGCATGGCACCCGCCTTGCGGTCCAATTGGATCTCGGCTGCGATGTCGTGCACCGTCGGGCATTGTCCCTTCTTGAACCCAAAAAACGTGATCGCAAGGGAGAGCTCGTCGGTCTTGATGCGCGAGCTGCGGTATGACGTCGCAATGACCTCGAGGTCTTTGTCCAGCGTGGTATCCACGACTCCAAGTGGTCTCGGCAAGCTCAAGGTCAGCCCCGTATCGGCAAAGTCCGTCGGCTTCCACTTCTCTGTAGCACTGACCGTTTGGGCGGCGTGCTTGAGCGGGAGCTTGGCGATTGCCCCCAGGCGGTTGAGTTGCGAAACGTACGTCGTCGGGACGGCGAAATTCAGGTTCTGCCCGTCCGTCCGCTGGTAGCTCACGACCCCCACCGCTTCGCCTGCGCTGTTGATCAGCGGCGAACCACTGTTGCCCGGCGAGACCGGCGCACTGAATTGGATCGTCTGCATGCCGTCTTCGCGCCGCACCTGATTCACGATCCCCGACGTGATGGAGAACTCCAGCCCCTTGGGTGCTCCGATCACGAACGCCTCAGCCCCCACCGATGGCAGAGCATCGCGCAGTGTCAAGAAAGAAAATCGTGAGCCCGTGACCTTCAGCAGCGCAAGATCGCGCGTCTCGTCGGTGTCAATCACTCCCTGGACCGTCGCGACCGTGCCGTCCTCAAACCGCGCTTGAATGGATGCCGCATCGCGGATGACGTGATAGGCCGTCAAGGCCAGTCCGTCACTGGAGATGAAGAAGCCTGTGCCGTTGCCGACGCGTTGACCTTTGACATCATTCACGATCAGGGTCATGACTGAGCCGCTGGACTTGCGGTAGATCTCTTCGGCATTGAGGGCCTGAGCCGACGCGACGGTAATGAACAGCAGACTTGCGGATAGCAGGGCTCGGTGGATCATGGGGTCTCTCCTGAGCTCGCACCAGCAAAGGGTGCGGCATAGCACTATCCTTTACAGCGGCATCCATGCCAGTTTCCCCATGCCAGAATTGCCAGAATTGCACCGCTAAACGCGAATGTCGAGAACCTGGCCTCTTCCCTCGGTCTGTCGAAGAAGCTCTGCAGCTTGGTCCTTCTGCATGTCCAAAGACTTCTTCAAGACCGCGGCCTGGAGCCGCTGACGGAGCTCTTCCGAGCTACCCGTCTGACTCAGCGCCTGGATCGCTGCCTGATTCGCGCCATCGATTCTCATCCATCTTTGAATGTCGGTACCTGACACAAAAAATGGAGGTCCAGATGGGGCTGAACCTCCGAGTGCTTGGTCTTCTGTCTATCGTTGCTGCTGCGACTGAGTCGCTAGGTGTGTTATGGAATTTGTATGCCGCGCTTCAGGACTGCCGTGCGAAGCAGCTTGCGGCCGCGGTGGATGCGCGAACGGACGGTACCGATCGTGGTGCGCTGGCGTTCGGCGATCTCGCCGTAGCTCAGCTCTTCCAGATCGCACATCGTGATTGCATCGCGATACACATCGGGCAAATCGGCCAGTGCGCGATGCAGTTCGGCCCGGAACTCCTGAAGAATGTAGTCTTGGTCAGGAGTCGCCGAATCGTCGGCAACGATGATCTCCTGCACGTCGCCGTCGACTGGGCTCACCATGGAGTTCAACGACTCGGCTCGGCGAATCGGATTTTCGCGTCGGCGCAGGTCCAGGAAAGCTCGCTGCATGATGCGGAGCAGCCAGTTCAGGAACGGTCGGCCATCGGCGTACGAGTCGAAGGCGCGCCAAGCCTTCACGTACGTGTCCTGCACCAGGTCCTCCGCTTCGACGTGGTTTCGCGTGAGTTGGAGGGCCATGCTGAAAGCTCGGCGACGCGTACGTTCGTACAACGATTCGAATCGGCGAAATTCCGATTCAGATCGAATAACGATTCCAGACTGGTCGAGGCTTGCAGAGTTGGTCATCAGTGTCCCTCTTTCTCTAATATATCAAGAATCAGTGATTAAATGCAAAAATTTATGATGATACGATGATATTTATCGATGACTAGTATTTTTACCTGGCGCGCGATTGCCTTCGATGAGGGTACACGTCTGCTGTTCCCGCAAGGGGGCATCAGGGAGGATCCGTTGAAGCTCGTATTCATCACCGACGACAATGAAGTCATCAAGACCACCAAGGACGCATACCGTTTGGGTGAGGAGGTGGTCATTCACGCAGATTGGCACGCCGGTTTGGACGCGTGCGACGGTGCCGACATGATCTTCGTTGACCTCGTGACGACCTTGGCCGATCCCCACAAGATTGCGGGCTACGAGCAGTTCGCAGCCGCCAAAATGGCCCACCCGGTTGCGAGCAAGGTTCCCCTAGTGCTCATCGCGCCCGAGCCCGAATACGAGTTGGACTTCATGGCGGGCTGGCCCGATTTCGTCTTCACCCACATCCGCAAGCCGGTCAATGAAAAGATCTTTCGGCGAGTCGTCACGTATATCTGACAGGCGACACCCAGGTTCGCCATAATGTGAGCGTGCTCGTGGACCGGCCATCCTGGGACTCCTACTTTATGCAGATCGCGCATCTGGTCGCGACCCGAGCGACCTGCCAGCGCCGATCGGTCGGTGCGGTAATCGTCCGCGAGAAACGCATCCTCGCCACCGGCTACAACGGCGCACCACGAGGCCTCGGTCACTGCCCTTCCGAAGGACCCCTGCACGACTGGCCCCTGGGCTGCATGCGCGCCGGACACTGCATCCGTTCGCTCCACGCCGAGCAGAACGCCCTGCTCCAAGCTGCCATGATCGGGATCGCTTGCGAAGGCGCTTCCATGTACGTCACCTGCCAACCGTGCAACACCTGCGCAAAAATGATCATTAACGCGGGCATCACAAAGGTCATCTACGAAGGCGAGTACCCCGATGAGTTCTCTATCGAGCTCTTCCGCGATGCGAACCTTGAGCTCTATCAATTCGGCGACGACACGCTAACCAAGGTGGCGCTCTCGTGAGTTCCCTCGTCCAACTCCTGGCTGCTGCCACACCCCGCGACCGGTTTCTCGACGGCTTTCGCTATCCGTTCCTGGCTCTGGTTATCGCGGCTACCGTCGCCTGGTTCCTGACGCCGCTCGTGCGCAAAGTCGCCATTGACCGCGGAGTCATTGATGACCCCAAGGCTGACGACCGCCGGGTCCACACCGAGCCGATCCCTCGCTGGGGTGGCATCGCTATCTACGCGGGCATCCTCGCGTCGCTCGCCGCGGTGCTCCCGTTTGCCTATCCCCACAAACCGTTCCCCGTCTATCTCGTGGGCATCCTAGTGTGCGGCGCGGTCATCGTGGTCATGGGAGCGCTCGATGACCTATACAAATACTCAGCCAAGGTCCAACTGCTCTACATCATTGGCCTCGCCGTCGCCGTCCAGTTCTTCATTGGGCCTGCGGGTCAGGTTCAAATCCACGGGTTCCAACCGTTCTGGGGCAAGGATTTGCCGTGGGTCGATTTCGCTTGGGCCACCGTCCCGCTGACCGCCATCTACATCTTCTTGATCACCAAGACGATGGACACCATCGACGGGATCGACGGCCTGGCAGCGGGCATCGCTGCGATCTCAAGCTCGACTCTGGCGATCATCGCCGTCTTTAGCGAACAACCGCGGGTCGCGCTGGTCTGCGCCGCCACCGGCGGGGCCGCACTCGGTTTTCTGCGCCACAACTACAATCCCGCACGCATCTTCATGGGCACAGGCGG
The DNA here is from genome assembly GCA_016788115.1 of Chthonomonas sp. Classification (NCBI taxonomy): domain Bacteria; kingdom Bacillati; phylum Armatimonadota; class Chthonomonadia; order Chthonomonadales; family Chthonomonadaceae; genus Chthonomonas; species Chthonomonas sp. The sequence continues at coordinate 335,577 of JAEURR010000007.1, forward strand.
CGCGCAACTGCTCGGGTTCATGCTCGCCTCGCTCACGATTGTCGGCGCGATCAAGACCGCCGCGGCGGTCGCACTCATCATTCCTGTCCTGGTCTTCGGAGTCCCCGTCTTCGATGCCGCATTTGTGGTCTTCCGCCGCATCCTGCACCGCCAGCCGATCACGCAGGCCGACAAACGGCACCTGCACCATACGCTGATGAGCCGCGGGCTGAACCAGCGCCAAACAGTGTGGATTCTGTACTCACTCGCCATGCTGCTGTGCGCGATCCTGCTCGTCACGGTGAGAACTCTTGGCTAAGCCACGCATTGTCTGCGTCGTGGGCACCCGCCCGGACACGATCAAGTCTGCGCCGGTCATCCAAGAGCTTCGGCGCTACCAGCACGTTTGCGAGACCGTCGTCATCGCCACCGGCCAGCACCGAGAGATGCTCGCCCAAGCGCTAGAAACCTTCGACATCGTCCCGAACGTGGACTTCGCGGTTATGACACCGGGCCAGACGCTCGCCGACATTACCACCCGAACGCTCTCGCAGCTGGATCGCTACCTCGCCGAGCACGAAGCCCAGATCGTGCTTGCTCAGGGCGACACCACCACCACCTTCGTCGCCGGCCTCGCAGCGTTTTACCGCCAGATACCGTTCGGCCATATCGAGGCGGGTCTTCGCACGCCAACCATCTGGAGCCCGTTCCCCGAGGAGTTCAACCGCCGCGCAGTGGGGATGTTCGCTGCCCTCCACTTCGCTCCCACCACCGAATCCGCGGACAATTTGCGCAAAGAGGGCATCACTGCCGGACTGCACGTCACCGGGAACACGGGGATTGATGCCGTACGCCAGGTCGCGGAGCGCTCCACCGCGCAGTGGGCCGACGACCACCCAGGCCGGGTCATCCTGCTCACCACCCATCGTCGCGAAAACTGGGGTGCGCCCCAACGGGCCATCGCGCGCGCTGCGCGCGCGCTCCTCGATGCTTTCCCCGACACGCTCCTGATCGCCGCCATGCACCGCAACCCCGCCGTGCGTGAGATTCTGCGCGACGAGCTAGGAGCCCACCCGCGCGCCCAGCTCATCGAGCCGCCCGAGTACGCCGACTTTGTGAAGCTCATGCAGCGCGCCCACCTGATCCTCACCGACTCCGGCGGAGTTCAAGAGGAGGCACCCGCGTTCGGTCGACCAGTACTGGTGCTGCGCGAAACGACCGAGCGGCCCGAGGGTGTCGATGCTGGAGTCGCCAAACTCGTGGGCGCAGACTACGACACCATTGTTCGGAGCGGCTCGGAACTCCTGTCCGATCCTACCGCTTACGCCGCCATGTCCCAGGCCCAGAGCCCCTATGGCGATGGGCGTGCCGCACAACGAATTCGGTATCTTGTCCTTCGGTTCCTGGGAATCGACGCGGAACCGGAGGCCATGTGGGATTCTTCCAAGCCATCGTCTACGGCATAGTTCAGGGCATCGCCGAATGGCTGCCGATCAGCAGCACCGCGCACTTGCGCGTCGTGCCTGCCCTGCTTGGTTGGCCCGATCCTGGTGCTGCGTTCACGGCTGTCATCCAGTTGGGCACGCTCCTGGCGGTGCTGATCTACTTCAGAAACGATCTGGGCAAGGCACTCATGGCCTGGGTCCGATCCATCGGCGACCCGGCTCAGCGCCGCACCGTCGAAGGAAAGATGGGATGGGCCATCTTCTTTGGCACCCTGCCGATTGTCATCTGCGGACTCCTCTTCCAGCACGATATCAAGGGTTCGCTACGCTCCTTGAACGTAGTTGCCGTCATGCTAATCGTCGTGGGCATCGTCATGCTTATCGCCGAGCGGTTCGGCAAGCAGCGGCGCGGCATCGAGGACGTCACCGTCAAGGACGGCATCATCGTCGGGTTGTGGCAAGCCGTCGCGTTGATCCCAGGTGCGAGCCGCAGCGGTAGCACCATCAGCGGAAGCCTCTTCAGCGGATTTGACCGCGGCACCGCGGCCCGTTTCTCGTTCCTACTGAGCGTTCCCAGCATCTTCGCCGCCGGGCTAAAGGAGCTGTGGGAGATCCGCCACGACATCGCGGGTCCGATGCTCGGCCCGATCGTCGTCGCCACCATCGTCTCGTTCATCGTCGGTTACGCCAGCATAGCGTGGCTCATCGGTTACCTGCAACGGCGCTCCACCGGCATCTTCGTGGCCTATCGCATCGCGCTCGGCATCTTGCTCCTCGCGCTCATCAGCGCTGGAAAGCTCGACCCGAACGCCGGAATCGCCCCAGAGGTCCCTAGTGTTTCGACGACGCGTTAAGGAGCCTGCCGCGCAGCCCGAGTGGCTGATCGTCGGACTGGGCAACCCTGGACCGCAGTACAGCGGCACCCGTCACAACGTAGGATTCGAGGCGATCGACCAGCTCGCCGAGCGCGCCAAAATCCGGATCGCCGACCGTAGATTTCAAGCGGTTTTTGGCGTCGGTAACGTTGGTGGCAGCCCGATCATGCTCGCCAAGCCGATGACTTATATGAACCTCAGTGGCCAGGCAGTTGCCGCGCTGCTGCGCCACACCAATCTAACCCCCGACCGTCTGGTGGTTATCACCGACGACCTTGACCTTGACCCAGGCCGTGTTCGAATGAAGCCACACGGAGGCGCGGGCGGCCACAACGGCCACCGCAGCATCATCAGCAGCCTGGGGACGGATCGATACGCACGCATCAAAGTCGGTATCGGCAAAGGTGATCACTCGGGCCGGGACCACGTGCTGAGCACTTTCACCCCGGACGAACGTGCGCTGCTGCGCGAGGCGATGCAAACCCTCTGCGAAGGGATCGAAATCCTTGTCCAGCAAGGCATGAATCATGCTCTGACGAAGGTCAATACTGCTTCAAACCACTAGCGGTTCGCGCTGCCGTTCGCAGTAGCTGTGCTGCACGTGCAAGACATGCACGGCCCGGCACTCGGGACCCCAGATCCGCTGACACTGACCCGCAAAGGCGATGTACATGAGTTGTCCATCGCGGGACTGTCGCCAGCCCGAACGCCCCGCGCCAGACTTGAGCATCACGAACTGGCTGGGACCGATGTGGACATCGTCGTTGAAGAGGTGGCTCCCCGCCTGACCCTCGTAGGCCAACTCGCTGAGCACGAGATGCCCTCGCAAGTGCTGCCGCATGGCACCCTGGTTCTGCAAGAGAACAAACTCGCCCTCTACTTGATCGCTCCGCTGTACGCCTACGATTCGAATCATGTCCCCGGTATCCCTAACAGGACGGACGGGACGATGCGCAGAAGTGATTCAGAAATTTCGGGTTCAAAGGAAGCTGGTCAACCGGAGGGACAGAGCAATGCGGCGGGGGAAGATGGAACGGTTCGGGAATGAAGTGTCATGCGCCTAGCCGAGGTTCACCAGGACCAAAATGAAACCGATGCGCTCCCTCTTCGATGACCCGCTCCCGGCTGAAGGGCTGGACCTCGTTCCGAACTTCGTGCAGCATCAGACCGAGTTGTTGCATACCATTGACACGCAATCGTGGATCACCGATCTGACGCGCCGGGTGCAACACTACGGCTGGCGATACGACTATCGATCGCGGGCGGTCGACCAGCATGCTTACCTCGGCCCCCTGCCCGAATTCCTTCAGGTTCTCGCCGTCCGTTTGCACGACGAAGGGCGGATGGCGTCCATCCCGGACCAAGCCATCGTCAACGAGTACCTGCCCGGTCAAGGCATCGCGGCCCATATCGACTGCGAGCCGTGCTTCGGACCGCAGCTTGCAACGCTGTCGCTCGGCGACGACTATCCGATGCGCTTCACCCACGTCGCATCGGGGGACGCCTTCGAGATCTGGCTTCCGCAACGCTCAGTGTGCATCATGTCCGGACCAGCCCGATACGAATGGCGGCACGAGATCGCCAAGCGCAAATCCGATGCCTTGAGCGGAGCACGCAAGCAGCGGAAGCGAAGAGTCTCCGTCACGTTCCGAACCGTGACCAGGGTTCGTGGCACGTAGCCGTTCCTTGAGTACCGTCGTGGAGATTCCGGCAGCGGCCGCTTCGATAGGGTGGTCAAGGCGAGTGGCCAGCGAGGGGGCGATGGCGTTGGATACTCACCGCAGATTACGAAACTGTATTCGCCTTGCCCCAGCGATCCCCCTGCCCTCCGTCTCGTAGAGTGCTTCATGCACCGCGTTCTCGCCATAGCCACCCTGGTCGCGATTCCCGCGTGGGCCGCCGCCGAGCCCGACCGTTGGACCCTGGATCTGGAAGGGGGTTGGGTATCCACTCGCTACAACACCGCCCAGGTGCCCAAGGCCACCGGCTCAAAAATTGACCTCGGACGATTACTCGGGCGCAAGGCGCAGCCCACCTACCGAGTCGCGCTGTCCTACCGAGACCATCATGATGGCGAATGGAAACTGATGCTCGCACCTCTGCGTCGTGCCACCTCGGGGACGCTCACCGGCCCAGCTAAGTTCGCGGGTCAGTCGTTCGCTGCAGGAAATGTAAACGGGCTCTATCAGTTCAATAGCTACCGCCTGACTTACCGCAAGCCGTGGAGATCGGGCTGGTCCGTGGGTGGCACTCTCAAGGTCCGCGATGCCGAGATCCGGCTGAGCCAAGGTGCGACCGGGGCGAGCGAGAAGAACGTTGGATTCGTCCCGCTGCTCCACGTGCACAAGACGGGCACGCTGGCGCGCGGACTGAACTACGAATTGGAAGTGGATGGCCTCGCGGGAGGTCCCGGCCGGGCCGTTGATGCGACCTTCCGACTCACCCGCCCCCTGAACGCAAAGTCCGAGGCGTTTGTGGGAGTGCGCATTCTCGAAGGAGGCGCGGACGTACCGAAAGTCCGAAACTTCGCGTGGCTGAACTATGTCACCGCCGGGGTCACCTTGCGGTTCTAAGACGACCTTGGAGGCGGGCTAGCATCGCCCCGCCCAACGGTGGTATCCTAACCGCTCGCGGGTAACCGCACCAACCGTGGGGGCATAGCTCAATGGGAGAGCACCTGCTTTGCAAGCAGGGGGTTAGGGGTTCGAGTCCCCTTGCCTCCACCATAGAATTGCCCCTTTTGAACCTGCAATAGTACTCAGATTCCAGATTCAGGTTCGTGAAAATCCGAATCATAAGCACCCAAAAAGGCACCTATTCCCCAGACGCTCGCCGCGCTACATCTGCCCTAGCGTCGGGCTGGTACCGGGCGCAGACTTCGACAAGCATCTTTCACAAGTAGCCAACGCTCAACGCTGCGAGTACTGTTTCTGTATGGATAAGGCGACTCCCATCATTCTCCGCTCAGATTCAGTATCGCTCACTATTCTTCCTTTAGAGTTACAACCTGATGATGTAGGTGCAATTTCATGCCGGGTGGATTTTGAGGCTACTGGCATCGGGGTCATTCACTCATCGGCAAGCATCGCGATAGACAACCTAAATCGATTTGCGCATGAAGTGGACCAGCTGCGAACGACTCTGTCCGGGAAGGTTTCACTCTATTCGGTTGAAGAAGACTTTGAGTGCTTGATCGATTGTGTTGCCGGAAAGGTCGAGATCATCAGCATCGTGCCATTGCCCTGTGATTTGGGCCGTCTCCATTTGCGCTTTGACACTGATCAAAGCTTCTTGTAAGTCCTCAATGCTCCCAGAGCACCCAGTTCGACACTTCGAGCGATGAGACCTTGGTCGCGATAGGACGCCTCTCGATTTTGGACGCGCAACACTTGGACATGGGAGAACTCCCCCCTGCCTGACTTCAGAAGCCTCGGGCGTTCAACTCTCCAGCGAACACTTGAAGTGCCGTCCCCTGTTCACGCAGAGTGAACAGATGACGGAAAGCTCGGCTCTGCTCGAATTTATTGCCGTGCGTCAACGGGTTCGCTTTCCAGGGCTAAAACTCCAAAAACACATTCATGAACCTCTATAAGTGAGTCGCGATTCACAAAGCGACTAAGTCCTTCCAGCCCTGGAACAAACTCCCGGCTTGCCAGCGAGCGCTTGCGGGTTAGGCTTCGTTTCCGCAGTCGGGAAGAATTCTCGGGCCGCATATAGTCGGGGCCATAAATGATCCGCAAATACTCCGTACCCCTGCATTTGATCGCTGGCTGAACCAGGCGTCCTTTGTGAAACTCGAGGAAGTTCTTTGGCTTAACGACCATCCCATCGCCTCCACCCTTCGTAAGATCTTCCCACCAAGCGATGGCCGAGGCACAGGCTGCTTCATCGGTTAGATCAACTTCGCGGTATGGCGTCCGAATCAAGATTCTCGGATCTTCATCGGCGATTCGGCCTAGCGTTTCTATATGCCATAGGTGGTCCTTTGAGGAATGGACTTCCAGTCGGGCTACGCCCTCCCTTCATACCAAACTTGAGGTAGAACCCCGTTCGTCAACCCCGGAGGTCTCAGCCTAGACTGTCTTCAACAATGGGGGCAGACCACTTTCATTTTGGCAAAACCGATGCTACCTACGCAGTTTAGGCAAGAAATATCTCCTCGCAACAGTAAGCTTGGTGACTTTAAACACCCACCCAATAGCTCCGACTAAACCGAGTTGGAGTAGTCCTTGGGGAGCGGTCCCGATGAACGATTCACCGAAGCGGGACAGATTAATGGGCCACCCCTCCAAGTCCTTGCCTACTGCCGATGCGAGAGTTATAACCAGTAGGTGAACCGCCGCCGCCGCTATCCAGAAAACAGCTCCTGCTCTGCTATTCTGCCGAACCCAAATAAAGACCTCTCCAACAACAAGAAGGCGAGCCACCCACTGCACTCCAACAGGCATCGACATCGGCCACGCATAACCTAATGCATTTCCTTGATGAAATAAAGTTGGAAGGTCGTAAAAGGCAATGGTTAAAGTAACACCAAGGAGTGTACCAAGTCCGATAGCCCGCCCAATCATTGCCTCATTGATCCCCCTCTCCATGAGATAGGCGTTCTCAATGTTCCAGGTACAGGCATATGTGGACCGTAACCGTAATCTACGATTACTGTCATAGGCTTGCCGTTTCCCCATTCTCGTGTAAGGTCCATCACTTCTTTGCCGCTTGCCGATCGAACGACCGGGATTGTAATTTCAAGGGGGATCGGCAGTTCTGCAAGGGCCTGATGTTCTTTACTCTGCCCGGACATCGCCGTGCGAAACGCTACCACCAACGCAACCGAAGAAAAACTATTCGCTGTATAGGGGCGGTCGTTGACATACTGCTCTGCCGTGCCGCTTGCATTGCCTTTCTTTCTGGACAACTTCACTGGATCAACATTGGCGACTAAGGCCACCGTTGTCCGAGTCGCAGAAGCTTCCGGATAGGCAGCTAGTACCCGCCCGAAATTCGTTTCGCGCTCGAAAATCCGATCCGGGTTCTTATGAAGCAGAAAACCAAGATCCGTCGCAGGTTGATGAGTGGTCGATATGAGGATCATGCTCTCGAATGGAATGCCGATTCTCCGCTACCAATAGCTGTGCAAACCCGAATCTGGCATCGGCTGACATGGTACCTGGCTGTGCTTGGAGTTCCTCTCCTGCGCCTTGTTCCATGCGGTTGGCTACTCAAGTTTGAGTGCGAAAACCGTCCCTGAATCTCCACCCCGGATTTGCCCGTGCCGATCTTGCAGAACCGCTCAAACTCTCGATTCAGGATTCGACAATCTAGACCCGCCGTCGGCTCAAACCCGAGCCAAACGTACAAGATGAACAGGAGCCGAGTCAATGATCACTCGGCGAACTTGAATGCCGCCAGATTCTTGGCGTTACTGCACAAAGGAATCCATTTTCCGCTCGCCGTATCCGCTAGCTTCGCTTCCTGCATCAGCTTTAAGCAAATAGCTTCGCAGGACGAGCATCTTGGGTGCAACGCCACTCCATCCAAGAGCCCATCGGGCAACCATTTGCAGCGCGTTGAATCCCTTTATGAACTCGTCTAATCCACTCGCTCCTGGGTGGCGCACCTGCATGGGGCAACCACCCTCATCACACCCAAGCCACGACTTGCTCCGGACGGTACGGAATTAGAGTCGCTTGCGGCGCGTCGGTCGAGCGGATCACCCCGATGAGTTCCATCTTTGCGCGGCCCAGGCCCTCGTCAGCCCCCGCGTCCAGCACGTACTGCGCGATCGGGTCGATGGGCGTCAAGTCCGGCAGCGTGATGTTCATGCTCACCTGCACCACGTCTTGGCTCGCGAGCGGCAAGCCCAGCGCCCGGACGCCCAGGAATCTGGGGTCGCCGTCCTGCCGTAACCGGCGGATGGCCCCCGCGATGAGCCTAGCGGTCTCCAGATCGCCTGAGTGGAAGTTCGCATTGAGCGCGATCAGAAAATCGCGCACCCCCATCACCGATGCGCCCCACTGCGGGTGTGCCGCCTTGGGGCCGAAGTCTGGCTGGAGTTCCCCGCGCAGCAGTAACCCACCGAACCCACCCTTGCGGAGCGCTGGCAGGTCGCTCTCGTGCCGACCTCGCTCCGATTTCTCGTACAAGAAGACTGGAATCCCGAATCGAGCAGCGAAGTTGCTCGCGTACTTCTCCACGTCCGCTAGCAGGTCCAGCGTCGGAGCTTCGCCCACCGGTATGAACGGGCACACATCCAGCGCGCCAATGCGCGGGTGTACGCCGCTGTGTCGGTTCAGATCAATCGAGTCCAGAATCAGCGCGTTCAGGCTGTCCAGGGTCGATTCGATGGCCCCCCAATCGCCCGCCGAAAACGCAATGACGGTGCGATTGTGGTCCAGATCCGATTCGCAAAAGTGCAAGCAGACGGGTTGGGACTCTACCAGTGCACGGCACTGGCGCAAGAGGTTCGGGCTGCGCCCGAAGGACCAATTTGGAACGGTAAGGATCATCGCCACTACATGGCTACGATGTTGTAACCGTTATCAATGTACACGACCTGACCGGTCACGCCGCGGCTCAGATCGCTCAGCAGGTAGACGGCGTTCTGGCCGACCTCGGGCTGGGCAAAGTCGCGCTTCAGCGGTGCCTTGTCCTTCACGTGGTCGATCATGGAACCCAGGTCCTTGACGCCGCGCGCCGCGACCGTGTTGATCGGTCCCGGGCTGAGGGTATTCACCCGGATCCCCCGCGTTCCCAGATCCTGGCTCAGGTAGCGCACCGCCGATTCAAGTGCAGCCTTGGCGACACCCATCACGTTGTAGTTCCCCACCGCGCGCACACTGCCCAGATAGCTGAGCGCGATCACACTGGCATCGTCGTTCAGGATCGGCTCCAGGTGTCGGCAAAGGGCCACCAGCGAGTAACAACTCACATCCATGGCGATCTGGAACCCATCGCGGCTGGTATCGATGAAGCGCCCCGCCAGGTCCTCGCGCTTTGCGAACGCGGCACTGTGAACGAGGAAGTCAATCTTGCCGTAGGTCACCGCAACGTCGCGCGCCAACTGCTCCAACTGCGCCTCGTCGGAGAAATCGACGACGAACGGGGCGTATGCGGCGTTGTCGCCGATGAGCTTGGAGACTCCCTCTAGCATGCGCTCGTTCTGCGCCCCCACGCCGACGCTCGCGCCGTGTGCGGCAGCCGCTTCGGCGATAGCCCATCCGATCGAGTTCTTGTTCACGACGTTCAGGACGAGACCCTTCTTCCCTTCCAACAGCATGCCGGGATTATGGCACTCTTACCGGGTGCGGAGGTACACCTTTCAACCATGGGGGAACTCTCGGCCAACGAGCTGATCGATCTAGCGTATCAGCGACTGCTGGCCCGCCCCGGATTCGTGCTGCGAGAAGATCAGCGTCAGGTGTCGTTGCTCCTGAGCGACTGCATAGCCGAAGGCTCACGCGGGGCGTTCGAGGCTCCGACCGGACTGGGCAAGTCGCTGGCGTGCCTGATCCCCGCCATCGCCCACGCACTGGCGAACAACACGCGCGTCATCATCGCAACGTACACCAACATCCTAGCCGAACAGTACTGGCGCACCGATCTGCCGCTCGCCCTAAGCCTTTTCGATTCCGCCCCCAAGACGTCGTTCCTCATCGGTCGGACCCGCTACGCATGTATGGCGGCCTTGCAAGAAACCAACCACGACGCTGCCGACGCCATGGCGCTGCACGCCGAACTGGGCATCGAATCTGAGTTTCGCAAGATCGTGAACCTGAAACCGCGAGAGAATGCCGCCCTGTGGAGCGCAGTCTCGACTCCCCCGGTCTGCCCTGGGCGCCTGTGCGACTTGTACTCATCGTGCTACTACTACCGCGCGCGACGTCAGGCCGAGAAAGCAGAGGTGGTGATCACAAACCACAGCGTAGTGCTGCAAGACGCCCTGATGCGCCGCGCCAGCGAGAGTGCACTCTCGCTGCTGGGCAACTACGGATACGTGATCTTCGACGAAGCCCATGACCTGCTCCAATCGGTTCCGAACGCGCTAGAGTTTGAACTGAGCGAAGCGAAGCTGAATCTAATGATGAGCTTGAGCGCGAAGATCGAGCGCGCCATGGAGAACGCAGCCAATGCGGCCAAAGCTCAGGGGGTGCTGCACGCCCTCTGCGAGGGCTTCAGGAAGGATCTGACCGAGGCAGCTGGTCGACTTCGCACGTACCAAAGCTGTCTCGGCGCTCCAGGCATCTTGTCCGTCTCACCGGAGTCGCTGCGCGATCACCCACAGATCAAGAGTCGCCTCCAGCTCTCGCGGCTAGAGATCGCCGAGGCGGTCGCGCTCGAAGTCGCCGACACGATGGAGCGATTCACCGCTGCTTGCCAAGAGTTGGTTCGCGGATGGGAGATGGAGGGACGGATCGACCCGAATCTAGCGAGCAGTGCCACCGATTCAATCCTCAACTACGACGTCTTCTTGCGTGATTTTGCACTTGGTTGTCGTACTTTGTTTACGCAAGATGTCACAGGCATCACCTATGTTGATTCGGTGCAAGCAGAGCCGCGAATCCGGTACGACGTCATCGACTTTGCTCCACTACTACAGGAACTGCTCTGGGACGTGAAACCGGCGGCGTGCATGTCTGCCACGTTGGCGATCGATGGAAGTTTGGAGTTTTTCAACGATTCCCTTGGTTTCACCCCCGATTTCCTGGAGATTCTGCCAAGCCCATTTGACTTTTCGACGCAAGCAGCACTTTACGCTCCTGCCCCGGGTGCGATACCGGACCCATCGGAAGCGCGCAAGCTGGGGCAAGAATCACAGTACTTCGACGCCATCGCCCGCGAACTGACGGAGATCATCACACTGATGCGCGGACGCACCCTGGCCCTGTTCCACTCGCGACGTGAAATGGAAGAGGTCCACCGAAGGATGCGGCTCTCAGAGGAGTATCCTATTTTGATGCAGTCGACTCGCTCTGCATCGTACGTGGGTGAGCAGTTCAAAAAGAATATTGCGTCATCGCTCTTCGCGCTACGCAGCTTCTGGACCGGGTTCGATGCGCCCGGCGAGACGCTCTCGTGCGTCGCACTCGTCCGGGTCCCGTTCCAGGTCCCCGTCGATCCCGCGCAGGTGGCCAAGCACGCTTGGCTACAGCAGGCTGGGAAAAGCAGCTTCTCGCAATGGACTCTGCCACACGCCAAAATGCTTGTGAGGCAGGGCGTCGGACGACTCATCCGAAACGACCAGGATCGGGGGCTGATCTGCCTGCTCGACCCGCGCATCCGCGGCAAACAGTACGGCGCGGAAATCCTGGAGAATCTCCCGCCTGGCATGCGTGAGTACAGCGACGTCAGCGACGCGATCGGATGGCTCGGGCTGGGTTAGGGTCGCTCCACCCGTGCACGATCTGGGAACTTCCACACCTCCAAATCCACCTCCGCACCAATCGCGCCCAGGTCGAATCCAGGACCAAACGGATCGGACTTTCGCTTGGGGGAGACCTCGTAGTGCGTAGTCACATATTTTATCGTCGGGAGAGCGCCCGCCAGAACAGAAATCAAGGACTGGCATGCTTCGATCTGTGCATCAGTGTAACTTTCTGATCCATCGTTCATATTCACAAAGCTAATTCCGATGGAATATCTATTGACACTACAGCCGGCTTCGAAGTGGTGTACTCGCTTCTTCGCTACGTTGCTTGAATTGTACGGATATTGCTTCATGCTCACGCCCGCCGCTTGCTCTTGGGGCCCATAGCTACTCCCTGCGTGACTGCACATGCGCATCGATGCGCACCCTTTGTAAATCGTTCCGTCGCGGGCGATCAGATAATGATAGGCGTAACCCTTGGATCGAAGTGTGCTCACTGCGTTCGCCACGCTGTTGTCGGGACGTTCGCGACCGGCGGTCGAGTGCAGCACGATCGTATCGAGGACGACCCCTGCAGGTCGGGGGCTAGACTTAAGTTCAGGGCGAATCAGACGTATTTCCATGGTTTCTCCCGTGCTTCGGGGCACACTGGTCAACTGAGGTGCCTGTACAGATCATACAGTGCCGCTTGACTGGCGCGCACGCGGATGTCCTCGCGCGACCCTCTCAGCTTCAGCTCGTGCACCGAAGTTCCCCGCGAACCACTGATTCCGACAAAGACCATGCCGACGGGCTTTTCCGGGGTTCCCCCGAGGGGTCCCGCGACGCCAGTAATGCTTACGCCAACGTCAGCTCCGAGTAGCTTGCAGACCCCGTCGGCCATGGCGGCCGCGCACTGCTCGCTGACCGCACCATGCTCCTGCAGCAAGGCTTCCGGAACGCGCAGCAACTGAGTCTTCACGGCGTTGTCATAGGAGATCACTCCGCCCAAGAACACGTCTGATGCGCCTGAAACCGACGTAACCCGCGCTCCCAGTCCGCCGCCCGTGCAGCTCTCGGCCACCGCCAGCTTCATCCCCCGCTGCCTCATGAGGCGAAGCACCACCGACTCTAACGACTCGTCATCCTCGCCGTAGACGCAGGGGCCGAGTACCTTTCTCACCTGCTCCAGGTAAGGAACGATCAGGGCCTCAGCCTCCGCCTTGGTGGCCGCCCGCGCCGTCACCCGGAAGTGGACCTCAGCGGTCTTGGCGTATGGGGCGATCGTCGGGTTCTCGGTTCGGATCAGATCACCGAGCAGTTGCTCCGCTGCGGCCTCGCCGATGCCCGCTACGCGGAGTGTGCGGGAGTGGATAACGCCCTGAAAGCCCAGCCCCATGAGCGTTTCGTGAACGACCCCTCGCGCCATCGGCAGGAACTCATTGCGAGGTCCGGGCATCGCGAGGATCACTTTGCCATCCTTGCGGCAATCCAGACCAGGCGCAGTGCCAAACGGATTCGGGATGAACGCCGCGCACTCGGGTCGCATCGCTTGCCGAATCTGGGATGGCACCCACGCTCGCTTCATGGTCTCGAAGAGATCCCGCAAGTTTGCTTCTTCCGCGGGATCCACGATGAGCGGACTATCGAGTACGGCCGCGATGCCGTCGCGCGTGATATCGTCCTGGGTTGGCCCCAACCCGCCGATCGTGATCACGATTTCGGCCCGACTGAGAGCGAGTCGCAGAGCCTCCACCAGCCGCTCAACGTTGTCGCCCACCGTTTGCCGCCGGACGTGTCGGATGCCCAGTTCTGCGAAGAGTTCGCCCAGGATCGCCGCGTTCGAGTCCACGATCTGGCCCAGCAGCAATTCAGTTCCGACACTCACGATCTCCGCAGTCACGGTCCAAGTGTAGCTGAGCGCGTGCCCGCCCGGAAGTCAGTCAGGCCATCAAGGTTGCAACGTGAACGAAGCCGCTTGGGCGATCTGCTCCACGAGCATTTGCGCGTTGGACTGCAAGCACGTCTCGCCACTGACGATCCGGTCGGCAACTGCCTGAGTGGGCAGCACATATCGCTGCTGATTGGGTTCAACGTGCGTTCGGTACCGCACCATCGAGTCGTACTCCGACCGTCCACGCTCCACCGCATCGCGTTCCAGCCGACGTGCCAAGCACACCGCGGAGTCTGCCTGGACAAACACCTTCATGTTGGCGAGTTCGTTGAGCTGGTTCCAATACAGGGCGAAGAGCCCTTCGAGCACAATGAACGGCCCAGGATACACCGGCTCGTAGCCCACGCGGGTGAATTCAGAGAAGCTGTACTGCGGCTTGTGAATCGTCTGACCCGCGAGAAGTGACCGAATGTCACCCACCAAACCGTCGACATCAATCGAATCGGGGGCGTCGAAGTTGATGGCACGACGCTCCTCGAAAGTCAGGTTCTCGTAGGGCCGATAGTAGTCATCGACCGAGAGCCGCACTGCGTCCAATCGCCGGCCCAGCTCCGATGCCAAGGTCGTCTTCCCTGAGCAGCTGATTCCCGCGATGAGTAGCAGTTGTGGCGTCGCCATCTCCCGAAAATTGTGACGCATGGAGCGCGCAAAATGCGCCCGTAATCTCGGGGGAAAAGGAGTTTGGTGCCCAGGGTGGGACTCGAACCCACACGCCCTTGCGGGCAAGGGATTTTAAGTCCCCTGCGTCTACCATTTCGCCACCCGGGCGGGTGCCAGGCGAATTATAGCCGTTCGCGCGGGGCGAAGACGACCGCGCCCGAAGGCGCAACCGCCGAGTCGATCCGCACTGCGAAAACCTGCTCCGCGAGCGGCCGAATTCCGTCTGGAGCACACTCGCCGACGACCGCGCCCGATCGCAGCGCCACCACCCGGTCTGCGTACCGCGCCGCCCAATTCAGATCGTGCGTCGCAATGAGTACCGTCTTCCCTTCTTGCGCCAACGTACGCACCATCTCACCGATGTCCATGGTGTGCCCGAGGTCCGCGTTCGAGGTCGGTTCGTCCATGAGCAGCACAGGGGTCGCCTGTGCCAGAGACCGAGCGATCCACACGCGCTGCATCTCACCAGCGCTGAGCGATCCGACGAGCCTCTCGTTCCATGCGAGGCACTCGGTACGAGCCATCGCCTCTTCAGCAGCGCGAAGGTCCTCAGCCGTCTCGCGAAAACCCACTGCCCAAGGCATCCGCCCCATCAGAACCGTCTCGCCAACGGTGTACTCGGCGGTCGGCGACTCCGATTGCGGGACGTAACTCACTCGCTGCGCCCGCGCACGAACTCCCAGCGCAGACAAGTCTTCTACCCCAAGCCGGATGCTCCCGCTCAGGAGTCTGGCGGTCCCGGTCACCGATTTCAGCAGCGTCGTCTTGCCACACCCATTCGGCCCCAGCAGCACCGTGACCTGCCCGGCGGGGATGGTCAATGAGACTTCCGCCATGACCGGGACGGGACCATATCCAGCCGAAACGGCTTCGAGGAGAAGGTCCATGACTACCCGAGTTCGGGTTCCTGGAACCCCTGATTGAAGACGCGGTACATCGCCGCGAAGGAACCGTCAAGCCGCATCAGCTCTTCGAAGCTTCCCTGCTCGGCGATCTCACCCCGTCGGAGCATCACGATGTGGTTCGCCCGCGCGGCCGATGTCAGTCGGTGGGCGATGAAGAGCGTGCTACGGCCCAGCATAAGCTCATCAAGCGCACTTTGCACCGCCTGTTCGCTGAGAGCGTCCAAGTTGCTGGTCGCTTCATCCAGGAGCAGGACCTTTGGTTTTCGAACGAACGCCCGGGCAATGGAAATGCGCTGCGCCTCACCTCCGCTCAGCCCCGATCCACGCTCACCGAGCTTAGTCGAGAACCCCTCGGGGAGACCGACCACGAAGTCGGCATGGGCCCCCTTACACGCATCGAGTATCTCGCTCTCGGTAGCGTCGGGTCTGCCAAGGCGGATGTTGTCCGCGATGGTGCCGCTGAAGAGGAATGTCTGCTGCGGAACGACTCCGACTTGCGAGCGTAGCCACGGGGTGGAGATCTCGCGCACGTTTACGCCGTCCACCAGTATCTCGCCCGCAGTTGGTTCGTAGAACCTTAG
The DNA here is from genome assembly GCA_016788115.1 of Chthonomonas sp. Lineage (NCBI taxonomy): Bacteria > Bacillati > Armatimonadota > Chthonomonadia > Chthonomonadales > Chthonomonadaceae > Chthonomonas > Chthonomonas sp. The sequence continues at coordinate 351,316 of JAEURR010000007.1, forward strand.
AAGCAGGTCTGCGATCGTCGATTTGCCCGCGCCGCTCGGCCCGACGAGCGCAAGCGACCTTCCGGGTTCAATCGTGAAGGAAACGTTCTTCAGCGCCTCAGTTGCGTCCGGATAGGCAAAACTGACCCCACGAAACTCGATACGACCCTGGAACTCAGGGAAGGTGCGCGTGCCGAGCGTATCGGGTTCCGGCTCGGGCACATTTAGAACTTCGGCGTAGATCCGGTCGGCGGCGGCAGAGATCTGCGAAGTCGTTTGTTTCAGCGATCCCAGGTTGCGGAACCCCTGGTTCATGTAGTCAAGCGCGAAGAGAAACGCGGCCAAGTCTCCGACCTGCAGTTCCCCTCGGTTTAGCAACCACGCGCAGACCAAAACGACGAGCGCAATTCCGACGGAGCCGATCAGCTCGACCATCGGCTTCAAGGTAGCCACGCGCCGGGCCGCCACCATCTGGCTCTCGAACGACTTCTCGACGAGCCCGCCAAACCGCTCCTGGACGGTCGCTTCCGCGCCAAACGCCTTGATGATGCGGGTCCCTGTGAGCGTCTCGAAGCTCATGGCAGACAGATTGCTCAGGTCGTCTTGAACGTTTGCTTGCGCGGTACGCATCTTCCGTGCATTGCGCTGAATGACGAACGCGAGCACTGGCAGCACGGTGAGCCCGACCGCTGCAAGCTTCGGCTGCATCACGGCGGCCGTTGCAAGCCCGGACACGATCTTGATCGGCCCATCGATCGAATCTCGCAGCGTGGTGACCGCATTCGAGTACACGTTGATGTCGTTCGAGAGGATGCTCTGCAGACTGCCGGTTCGCTTCTCGTGGAAGTAGCTCAGTGGCAGGCGCTGAAGTTTCTCAAACAGCCGGACGCGCAGGTTGGTGGTAATCCGATTCGAGGCGTAGTTTAGATAGTAAGCCTGTGCACGAGCGAATGCGTATTTGATCGTGAAGAGGGCAATCACCAGCCCACTCAACGCCACAAGTTGAGACGGTTGTTTGTTCGAGACCGCATCCACCACCAGCTTGATGAAAAGGGCCAGCGCACCCCCCAAACCAGCGACCGCCGCCGAGCACAACAACCCTCGAATGACCGATTGCTTCTCGGAAAGGATCTCCCGGGCAATGCGTGGATCAAGACGGTTGACGAGCCAGGTGAACATCGAGACTACGGCACCACCGAACGGAGGACGTACCCTTCGGACAGGGCTCTCATGTCGGTCACTAGGCCATCGCGCGCGGCCTCAAAAATTGCCTTCCCCTTCGCGGCTGACGCCAAAGTCGCAAATCCAAGCGAGCCCTCCTGTGTGATCTCGTTAAACGGGTGGGACATGCCGCGAACGGGCGGATCGGGGGTCAAGCCATCATCGCGAAGAAGATCGCTACGGACGTGCGATGGGAACAAGTGCAGCATCAAGCTCGTCTCCGCCTCGCAGGCGTGACGAATCTCCTTAAAAGGACCCTCGAGTTGAGTTCGGATCGTTTCAGCAGCGTACGTGTAGTAGTTTGCATGGCCGATCAGGATCTTGGGGTCTTCGTGTTTGACCTGTCGGCAGACGATGCCGTTGGGCTCGGAGTTGCCGCCGTGGGCGTTGACGATGAAAAACTTCCAAAACCCGTGCCGCTTCAAGCTGTCCACCACCTGGTGCAACGCGGTCATGTAATCCGCGAATCCGGCTGTGAGGGTGCCCGCGAAACCCAAATGGTGGGCCGACGCCCCGAGCCAATGGGTCGGTGTCAGTAGAACGTGTTCGGGGAGCGCAGCCTCAACGGCCTCGGCGACCGCGGTCGCAAGCATAGAATCGGTGAAAACCGGCAAATGGCTTCCGTGCTGTTCAACCGAACCCGTGGGGATCAGGACGACCTCTTCTCGACCAAGGGCTTGGACCTCTTTCCAGGTCATGCGGCTTAAGTGCATGCCTTATTGTGCACGTTAGGAGTTGAGGAGGTCCTTTAGACGGCGCCGTTGGGCCACGGCGCGAAGCTTCTTGATCGCCTGAATCTCGATCTGGCGGATACGCTCGCGGGAAATCTGAAGCTCGCGGGCAAGCTCGTCGCGCAAGAGCGGCTCTTCGGAGCCGTTGATTCGCAGTCGGCAACTCATCACGCGCCGCTCGCGCTCGCTGAGTTCGCCCATGATTCCGCGGAGTTCGCCGATCATCTCGTCGCTGAGAACCTTGTCTTCCGGGTCGCCCTCACTTTTATCACGGAGCAGATTGCCCAAAGTGGTGTTCTCGCCATCGCCGACGCGCATGTCCAGCGACAGCATGTCTTGGGACGATTGGATCAAGGTGGTGAGCTTGTTCGGGGAGATGCCGATCGCAAGTGCAATCTGCTCCATCGTTGGCTCGTGCCCCAGTTCGCGGACCAATCGCGTACGCTCTCGTTCAATGCGTCGCAGTGACTGAGATACGTGGGCGGGGAGGCGGATCGCCTTCGATTTATTGTCCAGTGCCCGGCCGATCGACTGGCGAATCCAGTGCGTGGCGTAGGTCGAGAAGCGGAAACCTTTTTCGGGGTCAAAGCGTTCTACTGCATGAATGAGCCCGATCGCACCTTCCTGGATCAAATCTTCGAGGGCAATCGAACGACTTCGATACGACTTGGCAATGTTGATCACCAAGCGCATGTTGGCTTCGACCAGACGCTGCTTCGCTCCCAAGTCGCCCTGCTGGGCGGCTCTCGTGAGAGTCAGCTCTTCATCTGCCGTTAGCAGGGGAACCTGCGTCAGCCGACTTAAGTAACTTGGTACTACCTCTTCGTGGTCCATCCACTCCGTGCTCAAGGACAACCTCGCAACCGCCGCTCTGAAGACCAGAGGCACACAGCCATGACAGGACTCTTACAAGATCCGTGCCAAAGACACTGCGCCTACTTATATCGGACTCTAGAACTTGAGGGCGGGTTCCAGACGGTTGTCATTTACTCGATGGTCGCATCAAAATTGCGCAACAATGTATACCGAGTACTCTAGTTTGACGTAGGAAGTCAGCGTCAAGATGGGTGTACACGCGCCGATTGAGCAAATCTAGTTCAATTGCCGGGCCATCATGCTGTTCTTAGAATCGGAGTTCGTCGAGCAGAGAGAGCCGTCCTGGAAACGGCTCCATTTTCTGTGCGACAAGAGTGAGAATTCGGTCAATAACCTGTCGGTGTCCGAGCTTCGAGAACTCATCAGCCTGTACCGCTCCACCAGTGTGGACCTTGCCCGTGCGCAGACTGAGTCCCATAACCTCACGCTCATAAACGATTTGAACGCGATCGTTGGGCGGGCGTACGCGGTGATCTACCGCGCGCCAACTCAACGCCTCTCGGACACAGTGCGAGCCATGCTCACGGCAGCGGCACGATCAACCCGCAAGCTCAAGTGGTTCATCTTGGCGACGCTGATCCCTTTCTTCCTCGGGATCGTTGTTTCGAGCGTGACCCTGACCGTGCGCCCGGATCTGCGCCATCACTTGGTGTCGGCCCAGGAAGAATCGCTCTTCGATCACTGGGCAAAGGCTGAGTTCGAGGCACCCGAAGGGATGGAGCAGACCGAGATGTGGATGTTCTATGCCTCGCACAACCCCATGGTGTTGCTGCTCAACGTCAGCAGCGGGCTCGGGAGCGGAGGCATTCTCTCGACCGCCATGGTGTACCGGATGGGAATCCAGCTTGGGGCGCTCAGCCACAAGATGCAGGAAGTGGACAAGCTCCCGTTCCTCATCACCTCGCTCATGCCCCATGGAGCAAGCGAACTCAACGGCCTCTTCGTCGGTGCGGGCGCGGGCTTGGCGCTTGGGTGGGCATGGCTTGTACCCGGACGCCGATCACGGACCATGGCGGTGCGCGAAACCGGCAAGCACGCCTTGGTCGTGGCGCTCCAGGCCTTCATCATGATGCTCATCGCCGCGCCATTCGAAGGCTTCTTCAGCTTCAGCCCCCAGTTCCCACAGTGGTTAAAGGGCATGGTCGGCGTTTTCGTGCTCGCCGCGTGGCTCCTGTTCTGGACGTTCTACGCGCGCGACCCAGAACTCGAGTCCGGCACGAATAAGTAAGGGCCGGCTGGGGGAAGCCGACCCTGGGGCTGGAGGGTGTGAGCCACCATGGGGGTGGTGGACTCATGCTATTGGGGTTTTGGTTCATTGGGCAACTTGGGGAGTTGCACCAACGAGAGCTTTCTTCCCCTTCGGTGGGGGGCGAGTCAACGAGTTCTTACCGGGAAGAGAGGGCCCCGATATGAATCCACCACAATTACGCGCGTGAACTTACGAGAGTCCCCCGCACCCGTGCGGGCTTACGGGACAAACTTGAGTCCAGCGCTCCGGGCCAGACCGTCCAGCGTGCGCGCATTTCCGAGGGTGTCCTGCCAAGTCATCGTCGGAGCCTGACGCTTCGGGAGGTATGCGCGGACGAGATCGGCTTGGTGTCCCCACAAATGCGGCACGGTCTTGAACTTGATCGGCTCTGGTGCCTGCCCATCGAGCTGTACGTAGATCCCGCCATTGCAGAACCATGGAGACGTGACGGTTAAGATCGCCTTCTCTCCGTACACCCGGAGCACATTCTCCAGCCGACAGTGGATCGAGCAACCAAACGTGGCGCGAAAGCCGCTGGGGAAAATCAACTGACCGACGCCGTCCCGATCGTAGTCACCGTCACCCATGTTCGCGGCGTAGGCGATCTTGTTGGGCTCTTCGCCCGCTATCCACCGGAGCATGCTCACCGTATAGCACCCGACATCCATGAGCGCCCCGCCTCCCAGCGAGCCGTCGATCCTGAAGTGATGCCCGGGACGACCGGTAACGCCGCCAAACTCGGCATGCGCCATGATCGGCTTGCCGATGACCCCCTCGTTCAACAACTCCCGCAGTGTAATCATCTGCGGGTGGCAGCGGTACATAAACGCTTCCATGAAGAAAACGTCCGCCGCTTTGACGGCCTCCAGGCTCGCGCGAGCTTCAGCCAGAGTCAAGGTGAAAGGCTTCTCGCACAGGATGTGCTTGCCTGCTTGCGCTGCCTTTTGGGTCCACTCGGCGTGCAGATGGTGCGGCAGCGAGATGTAGACGATGTCCACGTCGGAGCGGTCCAAGACCGCGGCGTAACCCTCGACGGCATCGCCACCGAATTCGCTGCTGAATGCCGTGGCCGTGTCCATGCTGCGGGAGCCGACCGCGACTAACTCGCCCGATTGCCCCATCGCAAGCCCTTCGGCAAACTTCTTCGCGATCGCCCCGGTGCCGAGAATCGCCCAACGCAGCTTCTCTTCCATCCCTCTATTCTGAGCCGAACGGCTCAGCGCTCGCCGGGGAGGACAATGCCGCGCATGATCACCCGTTGGGCCAGAAGGAAAACAATCAGTGTGGGCAACGCAGTCAACGTCAAACCTGCCATCACGACGGCTTTGGGCGCGACGAGCTGGAGTTGATACATCGAGACCATCAGTGTCCACATCTTGCGATCCTGAGCGATCAAGAATGCGAAGATAAAGGCACCATATGCGTGCATGAAGGCGAGCAACGCGAGGTAGCCGAGTACCGGTCGCGACAGTGGTAGCGCGATCTTCCACAACATTGTCAGTTCCTTCGCGCCGTCGATCTGGCCACTCTCGAAGAGCTCCTGCGGGAGCGAGTCAAAGAACCCCTTCAAGAGGTAGATCATGTACCCCGACGCTGCCGTCGGCAAGACGAGCGCCCAAAACGTGTTGAGCATCCCGAACTGCTTGAGCATCAGGAACGACGGAATCATCGCGACTTCGGCAGGGAACGCCATTGTGGCGAGTAAGAAGATGAGAATCTTCGAGGTCGCGCGGACCGGATAGCGTGAGATCGCGTAGGCCGCGAGGGGATTCACCGTCAGCTGCGCCAAGATCACAAAGGCGCAGAACAGAACTGTGTTCAGAACCGCCCGCCCATTGAGCAGGACGTAGTCGATGACGTAGCGGAAGTTCCGACCAGCAAACTCGTTCTTCAGCGCCGATGCATTGGCAGCCACAAACCCGCGCTCGTACGCGTCAATCGGCATTTCCCCCAACCCCAGCGCAGCCCAGCGTGTCTCGGCGTTATCCTTCAGCAGCTTCGGAGGCATGCGGGTCGCGACAAACTCAGCGAGCAGCGCGCCACTCTTGGGGAGCTGAAGCTCTTCGAACTTCGTTGCGATTCCCCGCTCGGCGGCAGGCACACGCGCAAACTGTCCCTCGAACTTGCCGCTCATGAACTGCTGCCAAATGCGCGTCGGCCGCACCGGGATCCGATACTCCACGGGCAGCGACCGCTTGAATTCCACGTAGTCTCGGTACTTCACGCCGTCCGAAACGACCCACGCCCGGCGGTCCAAAAGTTCACCGGGAGGCGGCACCGTGTTGAACGCCAGATTCTCCTCGGTGTATGCCTCGTTCAACGTTTGGATGTCCTTGTAGCGGTCTCGCACCCAAGACTGGTAGCGCATCGTCACCTTGCTCGTGACTTGTCCACCCGCTTGGCGAAACCCTGCCATCCACAAATCTTCAGGGAGTTTGGCGAGGAACTCTTCATACGCACGCACCGTCTCCGAGCTGGCCTTCGCTCCGATGCGGGTCGATTGAATCGCACTGGGATCGCCCTGATACTTGTCGTCCAGGTACTTCCCCAGCAGCGAAGTATCTGGCTTGGTCCAATTGGTCTGGTCCAGCCCCATCGTGCCGAAGTAAGCGGGGACAAGCTTGTTGTCGTTCTGGTCCGTCGGCCCTTTGAGACCTGTGGAGATCATCAACAAGAACGGAAACAGGGTCGTCGCCGCACCCAGGGACAGGCACACGTAAAGCACGGACAGCGCAAACCGCGCCCGAAAGCTCCTCCGTCCCACCCGGCCGACCAGCGACATAGTCACTTCATACCCCGGCTCGGCCCGCTTCCACATATCGCCGAGCGCAAACTAAGCACCTTCACCCGAAACGACTAAACCCGGCAATTTCACTGAATACAGGTATTTTTACCAGCATTCCACGTGCAAATACCTGGAAGAAGACCCTCGGAACCGCATGGGGCGCCCGCCACGGAAGGCAAAGCGCAAGGTCCCAGGGTTCCAAGCAATCACGGAGGAATACCAACATGTCTTTTCGCGTAAACACTAACTTGATGGCAATGAACGCCCTGCGCAATCTGGGCACGACCAACGCAAGCTTCAGCAGCTCGGTAACCAAGCTCTCGACCGGTATGCGAATCAATACGGGTGCCGACGATCCTGCAGGACTGCAGATTTCGGAAGGCTTCCGCGCTCAGATCACCGGCCTCAGCCAGGCGCTGAAGAACAACCAGGACGCAATCAACTACGCCAAGACCGCAGAAGGCGCGCTGAACGAAGTCAGCCAGCTCTTGCGAGACGCTCGATCGCTCGTCCTTGCCAACGGCAACGACGCTACGCTCAGCGCCAGCCAAAAGCAGGCGAACCAGAACCAGCTCACCTCGATCCTGTCATCCATCGACCGTATCTCGAGCCAGACTCAATTCGGTCAGAAGCGACTCCTCGATGGTAGCGCTGGCGTCAACGCCACCGTCGTCAACAAAACGAAGATCGAAATCGCATCCATTGGTCCGACGTTTGGTACGACCGCCTCGAACGTTGCCGTAAACACTAGTGCAAACTTCGACGTTCAGGTCACCACCGCCGCGGTCAAGGCGACGGTCACCGGCGGCTCGGTCATGGCTGCGTCGGGTGCCTTGGGTCTCAACGGCAAGCTCTCGATCAACGGCATCGGCTTCGCAGTCTCGGCCGACATGACTCGTCAGCAGGTTCTCGATGCAATGAATGCTCGATCGGGCGATACCGGAGTCGTCGTCACTGTCAACGGTGGTAACAACTTCGTCTTCACATCGACCAAGGCAGGCACCGACAGCAACTCGATCCAGATCGTGAACGACACGGCAGGTCTCGGCTACGCTGCGGCAGGCACTCGAACACTCGGCTCGGGTACGGCAGGTGTCGATGCGGTCGCTTCCTTCACCTACAACGGTGGTACGGCGATCGCCATCACGGCTCAGGGTACAGACGGCCGAACGTTCAAGGACAGCTTCGGCAACGTCATCAAGCTCACGGAAGCTGGCACCGCCGCGACCGACGGTGCTGCCGTGACGAACGTCATCTCGATGACCGCTGGCAACGCTCAGTTCCAAGTTGGTGGCAACGTGGGTCAGACCGTCAGCCTCTCGCTGAACAGCATGAACACGTCTGCTCTGGCCGTCAACAACCTGGACATCATGACCGCTTCCGGCGCCGCCTCAGCGATGAACTCGATTGATGCCGCCATCGAGACGGTCGCGGCGCAGCGAGGTCGAATCGGTAACTTCCAGCGCAACGTGCTTGAGTCGAACGTTCGAGCCCTCAGCGTGGCAAAGGAAAACATCACGGCCACCGAAAGCTCGATCCGAGACACGGACGTCGCGGAAGAAATGACCCAGTTCACGAAGCTCCAGATTCTGCAACAGAGCGGCCTCGCGGTCCTCGCCCAGGCGAACCAGGCTCCTCAAGCAGTTCTGTCACTGCTTCGTGGCTAAAAATGACACAACCATTCTTATCCTACAAGCGAAAAGACCCCCAGCGCCGGTGGCTGGGGACCTTTTCGTTTATGGGGTAACCCTAGTACATGCGAAAAGTCGCGCTCGGTAACTCCGACATCCAAGTCTCTCGTCTCGCTTACGGATGCATGCGCATCTCTACGCTGTGGGACCCAAAACAGGTCACTGCCGACCACCGCGAGAAGGGCAAGAAAGCGCTCTTCGCCGCGTTGGACTGCGGCTACACCCTCTTCGATCACGCAGACATCTACGCCCGAGGCGTTTGCGAGGAGATTTTCGGCGAAGCTCTTCGGGAGTCGGCCGAGCTTAGGTCTGCAGCCGTTATCGCCACCAAGTGCGGCATACGGTTTGCCCAGACTCCCCGCGCGATCGACGTGGGTCGCTACGACTTCTCTGCCCCGCACATCCTGGAGTCTTGCGATCTCAGTCTGAAGCGACTCGGGGTTGAGCGCATCGACCTCTACCAGCTCCATCGCCCGGACCTCCTGATGGATCCCGACGAGGTGATGGAAGCCATTACCCAGCTGCACCGAGCGGGAAAGATCCGCACCTTCGGTGTGAGCAATTTCAAACCGAGCACGCTCGCTCTCCTGGGCGACCTAGCTGATCACATCCCGTTCGTCGTGCACCAGATCGAAGTGAGCCTGGTCCATCGCGAACCGCTCTTCGATGGCACCCTTGACCAGTGTCTGGCACTCGGGTTAACGCCTCTTGCTTGGGGACCACTCGGCGGAGGACGCATGGACAATCGGGGCAATGAAACCCTCGCGAAGCTCATGGATGAGCTCGCGCAGGAGCACTCGGTCACGCCGGAAGTCATTGCCATCGCCTGGCTCTTGCGCCACCCCAGCAACAGCGTCCCCCTCATCGGCTCAACCAACCCCGACCATATCCGCGATGCAACGACTGCGCTTGATGTGGACCTGAGCCGCGAGGACTGGTATCGCCTCCTGGTTGCTGCCCAGGGCCAGGCGATGCCGTGATCCTGAGATACACTTAGGTGCATGTCCGATTCGGCCGCCATAGTCCAAAAGTTCGAGTTTGAATACACGCTCGGTGCCACCATCGAGCGGGCGTGGCAAGCCTTCATGTTCGAGCTGAGCGCTTGGTGGCCGCGCGATGCGTTCTCGAGCGATGAGACGCTCGAAATGGTGCTGGAACCGTGCCTCGGCGGAAAACTGTACGAGGATTCGGGCAACGCGCAGGGGACACTGTGGTACTCGGTCATCTCGATCTCCGAGCCCACTCGTGTCGAGTTACGCGGCGATGTGAGCCCAAGGTTTGGCGGCCCAGCACAGCTCATGCTCACGCTCGAGTTCCTCGCTGACCCAAAGGGCTGCAAGCTGAAGGTGACCGATGCCGGTGTCGGAGCAGCCCGATCTGAGAGCGAATTCAAAGAAGGTTGGGACCTCATCTTTGGAGCGCTTGTCGAATACTGTGAGGGCCGAACCGGCTGAGTTCACCTAACGTTGCCAAAACCTATTCGCGGCGGATTCCGTCACCTACAATAGAGTAGGCATCTGCATGAGTTCGAACCCTCCCTCCACACTCGGAAAGTACCAAATCATCCGAGAGATCGCGCGCTCGAACGACATCGTCTACGAGGCGTACGATGCTGTCCTCAACCGGCGCGTGGCGGTCAAGGAACTCACCTTCCCAAAAGGGTCCACTCCCCAGCAGCAAGAAGACCGCCAGCGGCGATTCGAGCGTGAAGTCAAGGCCGCCGGTTCGCTTTCTCACCCAAACATCGTGACGATCTACGAGTTCGGCGAGGACTCTGGACACACCTTCATGGCCATGGAGTATCTCGATGGCCACACGCTGCGCAACGAGATTGACACGCGCGGCTTCTTGCCGGAGGCCCGCGCCCTTGAGATCGCCATGGATGTGCTCATGGCGCTCGATTTTGCTCACTCGCACGGCGTCGTCCACCGCGACATCAAGCCGGAGAACATCCAGATCCTGGAGAATGGCACGGTCAAACTGACCGACTTTGGGATCGCACGCCTGACGTTCGAGCCGAACCTCACCATGGACGGGCAGGTCTTCGGGACCCCCAGCTACATGTCGCCTGAACAGGTGGTGGGTAAGGAGATCGATGCGCGGAGCGACCTCTTCAGCCTGGGCGTCGTGCTTTACGAGATGCTGGCCGGGCACAAGCCTTTCACCGGCGACAGCGTCGTCAGCATCACGTACGCGATCATGAATACCCCCGCAAGCCAGCCTCCTCAAGTGGGCTTTGCGGTGTGGCAAGTCCTGCAGCGCGTGCTCGACAAGTCCCCGGCCATGCGCTACTCGACCGCTAAAGAGTTTGCAGAGGCGCTGCGCGATGCCCTCCAGCAAATAACCGCTGGCCCGACCACGACCAAGACGAGTTCAGGTCCGCCGCCTTTGATCGCTCCCTACGGAGCCGCCCCACCGGCACCGACGTACCCGTATCTAAACGTCGCATCCGCGCCCTACGGTACGCCCTACCCTCAGCAGCAGCCGTACCCCCAGCCTTATCCTCAACCGTACCCGCAGCCCTATCCTCCCCAGGCACCGGGCCAGGTCCCGATCCCCAGTCCGTACGCGCACATCCCGATTTACCATCCGCCGCCCCCGCGAGGTCCGCTCATGTCCCCGGCGACGCGCCTCTTCTTCGTTCGCTTGTTCTCCACCATCGCAGTCGTGGGGACGTTCTTGGCACTGCTGTACGTAGCCATTGTGCGGTTCAGCGAGGTCGCCACCGAGATGCAGCACCGGAGGACCGATGCCGGAACTCAAACAAATCTCGACAACGCCACCGAGGGCCAGCCTGTAGACAAGCGAATCAGAGAGCGCCAAGCGGCCGTCCCCGATCTCCAAAGCAACGGGGCCAGAGCCGAGGAGAACCGACGGCTGGCTGACGACCTCACCGCCAAGGCGCAAGATCTCGTCGCCCGAGGACAATATGCATCCGCCGAAGACTATTTGAAGGAAGCGATTGATACCGACCCGGACAACGCCGACCGGTACGAAGCGCTCGGCAACCTCTACATGACAATTGCGAATCGGCTGAACGATTCCTCACAAGCCCGCAGGGTGTACGAACAAGCCGCCGAAAATTTCAGCCTCGCTAAAGACCGCGCGCTCAACTCTCAGCAGGCAAAACGCGTGGGGGCCCTGTCCGCCCAAACGTACCTGCAGCTGGCCGAATCGTCGGGTGGCGACAACCAGCAGCGCCGAAGCTACTACTACAAGGCGAGAGCCGCCGCCGTTCCTGGAAGCAAGGAATACCGCGACGCGCAGCAGAGATTGGACGAGCTCAGCTAGATACCGCGACTGGCCGCGCCGTCCACCGCCAAGCTCACGCCGCTCACGTACCCCGCTGGGACGCTACACAGAAACGCGATCACCGCCCCCAATTCGTCGGGATCCCCGAAACGGGCCATTGGGCTGTGCATCGCCTGCCGCCCAAGCGCCTCCTCGTAGCTGATCCCCAGCCGCTCGCTATTCACCTCCGCCAAGTGCCGCTGACGATCGGTGAGCGTGTGCCCCGGCAGAACGGAGTTCACCGCAACGCCGTGAGGGCCAAGTGCCTGCGCCTGCAGCTTCGTGAGCGCGACGAGCCCGGCCCGCAATGTCGCAGAGATTGCAAGAATGGGGTCGGGTTCTTTGGCGACAAAGCTGGTCACGTGGACGATCCGGCCCCAGTTCGCCCCCACCATATCTGCGCGGGCGTGACCCACCATGCGGGTGACGTTCAGAAGGACGTTGTCCACCCCGTGCCGCCAGTCTTCATCGGTGAGGCTCCCCTCCAGACCCGGCTTCGGGCCACCAGTGTTGGTCACGAGGATGCTGACCGGGCCGAACCGGGTCCGGGATGTGCCGAACCAGTGCTCCAGTGAGCCCGGGTCGCTGACATCGCAAACTGTTCCATGCGAATTCGGGCCGAGCTCAGCCTGAGCCCGGGCGAGGACTTCCTCGGTCCGGCCGCAAAAGCTCACGTGGCAACCGGCCTCGACCAGCCGCCGCGCGGCGGCAAATCCGATCCCCTTGCTCCCCGCCGCGACCATCGCGTGCTTCCCCGCTATCTGTAAGTCCATGGGCGACAGTATAATCGCGAACGGAGGGATGGCAGAGTGGTTGAATGCACCGGTCTTGAAAACCGGCGGGGCGCAAGCCCTCGGGGGTTCGAATCCCCCTCCCTCCGCCATAGAAATGGCCATTTTGAATTCAAACAAGCGCAGAAGCGCACTTCCAGACTCAAGAATCGCACTTGGGTAGTACCCTGAATAAGCACCTGGTTACAGGGCGTCTTTGAACGCGGCGGATGCGGCCGCAGCTCGCGACTCCGGACGGAACTGCGCGTAGACCTCAAGCAACACTATCGAGCTGTTACCCAGGACCGCTGCAGCGACTTGGATGTGCACGCCTCCGAGGGCATAAGCTGTCGCTGCTGAACGTCGAAAACCCTGCGGCGTCAGCTTGACGAATCGAGTGGGTGCAAGCAACTGGCCGATTCTGCAACTGGTCGCACCCAACTCCGGCTGGTTCCTGACGGGAGCACAGGACATAAACGACAACACCTACATTGTAGGCCGCAGTTCGTTCCAAGGGGTGGCCATCGACTACATTCTGACACCGGTGCCCGAACCGTCGACGGTGGCCCTGGCGCTCGGCTCTCTGCGCCCGATCGCTCGCTGACGAAAGCAAGCAGAGCGCAGTAATACGCTGGAGGGTCGGCTGCTCCCGACCCTCGTAGCCGTCGACCCAGCAGTGTACGTGCCCAGTTTCAGGAGGTCCAAGGTCGGCGAATCCACCTCGGTGCCAGTGACCGCAGGTGTCGTGGACGGGTCGTCATAGACCTTCAACCACATTCTCAGTCGCTTGTACGTGTTGCGACCGTGAGCGATTCTGCAGATTTCGGCGGGTGCTCTAAGTGTTGCTTGTGCTCGCGCGCAAGTACTAAACGGAGCTCAGAAAATCGTCCCGACCAACGTACGGGACCGAAAGGTCTCCCAACGCGACGACACCCTAACAAACCGTCACAGAATCACCCAACAGCGAATCAATCACGTCCGCCGCAGTGTAAGTCGTCTTACTCGGACCGAGAAACCGCTTGAGGTGCGCCAGATCGTCACCCGCCGTGACGAGCGCCGGCTCTCGAAAGTCCCTTCGCTGCTGGCCAAGTCCAATCGCCGCCAACAACCCGTTGCAAACGCAGACCCTTCCCTCGCAGTCGGCTGGGTCGCCCCCCTTCCGCACGTAGTCCTCGACGGGTTCAGCAGGACACCGAAACCCGATCTTCCCGTCGGTGCCTTGGTAGCACTGGCGCAAGTAGCCGAGGTCGCACACCCGATTTCTCGCAGCTGCCACCGAGGCGTCCGACAGGGAACCTTGGACCGAGGCCACCTTGAACGGAAAGCCGGTCGGCGAGGCCTTCGGGTCAGTGAAAACGCCCATCTGGTTCGAAACGCATCGACGAAGTACTTCAGACTTGAGATCTGGGTCAAAGCCCGACTCATCACAAAATGCAAACGCGGTGCCGACCTGGACCCCCTGCGCGCCCAGCGCAATGGCTTCCTGCAGCCCGCGGTTCGATCCGTAAGACCCCGCCATCCAGAAGGGCAACCCGAGTTCGCGCAACTTCTCCAGATCCACTAGGTCTCGATCGGAGTACACCGGTTCGCCACGCTCGGACAGCACCAGGCTTCCTCTGGGCGGAGCGTTGTGTCCCCCAGCAGACGGGCCCTCGACGACAAATCCGTCCGCGCCGGGATCACACTTCTTGGCCAGGAGTTGGGCTAACGATGCGGAGGCCACGATGCCGAAGAATTTTGGCTGGGGCAACGGCTCGCCGAACCCAAACTTCTTGGGGTCGAAACAAATCTTTGCTTCGCCGCCGAGCACGTCGAGCCTCTGCTCTGCCCGCTCTCCCCGAGCGAGATTTCGCAATAGGCCGGGGATGGCTCGCGGGATACCCGCTCCCATCAGGATCACTTTAACACCCGCCAGCATCGCTCCATAAAGGGTGGGTAGCGTCGGGAGTTGGATTTTCTCAAGCAGGTTCATCCCCACCGGGCCGGAGTGCCCCCGCCGCGCCAGCCAGACTTCCACAAAGCTCGCGACAAGCATGAGCTCCTCCAAGAGCTTGGGAGGTCGAAGCGAGTGGATCGGCTTGGATTTGTAGGGCACGTTGGTCCCGATACCCCCGGGGATGAAGTACCGGTCCCAAATGCGCTCAGCGACCTCGGGGATGGGGAATTGCGACATGGCTGCGTGCAGGTGTCCTCCGGGGTCACCGTTCTGCAACCTTCGACACAGGACGACATCGAGCGCGGTGCCGCTGACAACCCCAAGTTGCCCGTGCGCTGAAACCGCGTTTGCCAGTCTCCATGAGGAAACTGCGACGCCCATGCCGCCTTGAATGATTCGTGGGTATTCCATATTGGTGCAGTGAGAAACACTAATTCGCTAGCCGATAAACGAGCGGTCGTCCATGGCCGCGAGTTGGTTGATTGCGACCAGCTTCCGCTTCATTTCCGGCGCTAGGTTTTGATGCTCGCCAAAATCGACGCCGACCTCCTTCATGACCTCAACCAAGTCGTCGTGATGAAGCTTGGACTGATACTCGATCGCCGAGCGAGCACAGACTGCCTTCGGGCCTTCTTCGCCCGCTTCCTTGTAGTAAGCGACGCCGAGCTGTGCGGGACGTTGAATCACGTGGAATAGCTTGCCGAATGGCATCCACAGAAGCAGAATGATCACGCAGAAGGCATGGAGCAGTGAGACAAAGCTGAAATGTGCGCCGCCCATGAGCTTGTAGCTCGCAGTGATCATGAGGCCGGTGATGGAGACCGCAAACAGAAGCACTAGCGGAATGAGGTCGTTCTCGATAGACTGGACCGCGTGCGCCCCATGCTGAAACACGCGCCGGTGCATGGCGATTCCAATGCCAGTCAGAACCAGCACCGCGCTGATGTTGAGTCCATTGAACAAGAACCAGCCGACCACGCTGCCGGGGTCAAATATGAACTGAGGCAGACTCATGAACTCAACCTGGTAGTTATAGCCATCGGGCGCGACCCCGAACTGGATCCATCCCCAGCTCAGGGGAAACGTGATGGCAAATGCAATGAGGCAACCCCAGGCCATGCCCATGTGAGCGAGCCAGCGGGTGTGGCTGCGCTTTCCGATGAACTTTTGCAGAACGATGTTATTGAGCAGAAGCACACCCAGCTTCATTACATTGCGGAGGAGCTTCTTCGGCCGGACAAACAGCTTCCATGAAGCGACAAAGTACCGCCAAGTGGCGGGTCGCTGAATCCACATGAGGTAACGGTAGGCGAAGGCAAACGCCGCGAAGATCGTCGCCGCCGTATACGCTGCAAGGGGCGAGTCGAACCGGGTCAGCTTCCCAGAGCCAAAGTAGACTGCCGCGAGCAGGCCCATCGAGCATACGAGCCCGCCGGTCACGGCGAGAGTCGCTGGATTTTTGGGAGGACTCTGAGTCACGATTTCTCCTCCTCCAGGACCGCGTCGATCCAGCTAAGGCAGGCCATCATGTGCGGAAAGCCTAAAGTAGGCGCGGCCAAGACCGCCGCGTGGCGCAACTCGTCCACCGTCGCGCCCGCTTGTAGGGCCTTGTGCGCATGACTCTTTGCCCCCCCTTCCAACCGAGCTCCGAAAGACATCGCAAGTTTGATCAGACAGCGAGTCTTTTCATCCAGCGGGCCCGCTGCGGCGATCGCCTCGCCATAGACCTCATAAGCCCGGCCCACGTCTGGGAAGTCCTCAAAGAAACGCACGTATCGCTTTGGAAGGCGTGCCATAGTCAAAAGTATGGAGCCGCTTGGTGCGCCCAGACATGACATCGATCATAGTGCTTGCCCACCAAGCGAAACTAGGTCCGCAATTCTCCTGACCGGCGGATCCAGTCGGCGCATGGGTGTGGACAAGAGTTCGCTCTTGGTTCAAGGTGAACCACTGGCACTTCGGCTCGCTCGCCAGCTACGAACGGCGGGATGGGAACCCACGATCCTCGGAAAGACCCCCCAGCAAGGATACGCCTTCCTTCCCGACGAGCAGCCGAATACCGGCCCACTTGCGGCCATTCGCGGATACCGCCCTTCAACCGAGCTCGTCTTCATCGTCTCGTGCGACATCCCGCTGTTCGACGCAAGAGTTTGTGATGCTCTTCGAGGCTGCCTGGGGGCAGCCGCAGCGGCGGTGCCTTCCATCCAGGGACGGCTTCAACCGCTGTGCGGGCTCTACCGCCAGTCCGCCTGGGGCGCGTTGGGGGAACTCGAGTCCGAACGGCTCATGGACTGGATCGCCGCAATCAATGCCTTGGCTATTCCCGAGGAAGCGCTCATGAACCTTGGCATTCGGCCCACCTGGTGTACCGGAGTGAACACCCCGGAGGAATTCGAATCGCTCGTCTCGAGTGAGGACCTGGACCCCCGATTCTAGAACGCCTGACCTTCCGGATCTAACACGTTTGGGCGAGCGCCTTCTTCCCACCGAGAAGGAGTCGCAGCATCACCGCCGACCAGATCGCCAACCCAGTGAGTTCGATAAAGCCAGTCCAACCCATCGGCAAGAAAGCCGCACGATTCAAGTCAGTCAGGATCTCGAGCATCACGCGCGCCGCGTTCCCCAGGTTCAACAGAATGAAAACGCTCCACAGCGCAGGCGCACTTCGTTCGTCCCGCATGAGCATTCGCGTTACCAGGTGGTAGCCGACCCCAATGATCATCTGCGAGATGAAACCAACCGTGACCGCATGTCGGATTGCCCCGGTGTAAGCATGTGAGAACGGCGCACCCATCGAAGCAAGGTGGAACGGCTCGAAGAGGAGTAACCCGCCTGCCCCAAGCAGCCACGAAAACGCGGCCCGGATGAACTTCTGGCTATGATTCGCATGACGAACGGGGCTGAAGACGCCCAATGACACGCACATTGCGATGGCTCCGAAAGCAAGAAGCGCACCGCCCATCCGGAACCACAAATCGGCACCAGGCATCAGACCGGACCGGAAGTAGCAACTCCATCCGAGGACGCGCAAGACCAGCCCCACCGCCCAAAGTCCAAACGCCGTCAGCCCCCACTGCGGATCGGCAGCCCGGAATCCAAGGCAACCCGGGAACTTGCTGGCAGCCACTCCGAAGATCATCATGGCGACGAACCCCAGGAATTGAACCTCGCGCAACGGTGTGAACCACTCGGCCACAAAGGAGATCGAGGCTCCTTTGTCGGTTTGGTGACTCAGCGCAAAGGCCAGCGGCTCGGCGACAGACACCAGGAGCAAGCATCCCAGCGATCCAAACACGAAGGTCGTCGGCCAGGTGAGCGACTTGCCTGTTCGGAAGCGATTGGAGCCGCTGTTGTAGCAGAAGAGCAGCACCGCCACCAGTTGCAAGGTGGCCGACAGGACTCCCAGCCAGCGCCAGCGGTCAGGGTCGGCCTGTGCAAGGGGCTCGGCCGCGAAGCGTAGAGCGATTCCCGCGCCCATCGTCCCAAGCGCCCACCAAGCGACTCGATGAAACAGATCGCGTTTGGCCAGCGTCGTTCCGTGTTGCTGCATCGCAAACCCCATGACAAAGAAGCCAACCCATCCAAAGAGTTGAGAATTTGCATGGGCGAGGACGAACGGAGTCCACACCGAGGCGGTGTAGCTCGCTTGCCCAGCAATGCCGAGGAGAGCCACCGCACCCAAGAGGCAACCCACCGTAAGCACGGTGACGATTCCGCAGACAAAGAACGGACGGTACACCTGCGTCTCCGCCTGGTCGGTCCCAGTCTTAGGGGTTGTTAGTGCCGAGCGCATCGGCAACAATGTCAACGACGCGCGTTGGTCCATCATGATCTGAGTGTCGCCTCGGAAGCGACGGGCCGCCATGATCCATGTCATAACGGCCCGTCGCGGGTCAGAGTTTCAGCAAGGTTTCTCTGCGCCTTTGCGCGAATAGAACCACCAGTTGAGCACGATGTTGAACACATAGAACCCGGCAAGACCCATGAAGAACGGGGCCGCGTTCTTGCCCGTGCCCAGGATCGCTCCGAGGAGCACACTGAACACGAACGGGCCGTAAGCCGCAATCGCCGAGGTCCATCCGATCACGCCGCTTGCCTGTCGCGGTGGAAAGATCATGGGGATTTGCTTGAACGTACTGGCGTTACCGATACCGCTGAAGAAGAAGATTCCCAGCATCAGCCAGAGGAAACCAGACCAGCTAGCCATAGAGGTTGGGTTCGCGAAGGGCACAATCGCCAGGCTGCAGGCGAGCAACCCGATGGCGCTGACCATCGTCACTTTGGCACCGCCGACCTTATCCGCCACTGGACCCGCCGCGGCGCGAACACCCGCTCCCACCAGGGGGCCGAGGAACGCGAAGGCGAGCGGGTCGGGGCCACCCTCAAACCCACCGTAGAGCTGCTTGATCAGCAGAGGAAATGCGGCTGCGAGGCCGCTAAAGGAGCCAAAGGTCATGATGTAAAGCGATGTCATGACCCACGTGTGCTTCTCCTTGAAGATGTCAAGTTGCTCGCGGAAGCTCGCCTGAACGGGGACATCGCGCAGTCCAAACCATGCCACGATCGCACCGATCAGGACAAGCGGGGCCCAAACGAACGCGCCGTTCTGCAAGTGGATCGTGCTGGTGACGCCGGTCTTAGGATTCGTCAGGGTTTGAGAAGACCCGACAAGGGCGATACCGAGAATCGCCGGAATCAAAAACTGGGCGACACTCACACCGAAGTTGCCGATACCGGCCTGAATCCCGAGCGCGGTCCCAAGCTTGCTCTTCGGGAAGAAGAGGGATGTACTGGGCATGAACGAACTGAAGTTGCCTCCACCCAATCCGGCCAAGAATGCGAGAACCATGAAAGTGGCGCGGGGGGTATTCGGGTCCTGCACCGCGATGCCCCAGCCGATGCACGGGATGACCAACAGCAGCGTCGAGATGCTAATGGTCTTGCGGGTGCCAAAGATTGGAATGAGGAAAGTGTGGACAATCCGGAGCGTGCCCGCGGCAAGCCCCGGCATCGCAGTCAACCAGAAGAGCTGCTGCGGGCTGAACTTGAAGCCAATCCCGGAGAGCTTGACAACGATGGCGCTGACCATGAACCACGTGGAGAAGCTTAGGAGCAAGCAAAACGTCGTGATCCAGAGTGTGCGCCACGCGATCGGCTTCCCTGTCGATTCCCAGAAGGCCGGGTCATTGGGCTGCCAATCCTGGGTCTTGGGCAAATCTAATTCAGTAGTCATAGGTTGATCCTCTAGTCAAACCAGATCATCGCCTCATCCACCCGACCGCGCTATGATCCTTGTCATAGTCGGCGCACAAAGCGACCATTCAGGCCGAGCAGATAGGTACATTGCCACCGGTGAACTCAGCCGCTGCACACTTCATTTTCTATGTCGCCGACCAAGAGCGGAGCACGGCGTTCTATGCGGCAGTGCTCGGGTACGCCCCTAGATTGCACGTTCCCGGCATGACGGAATTCGAGCTGGGTTCGGGGGCGGTGCTCGGGCTGATGCCCGTGACCGGCATTGTCCGACTGCTGGGCGATGCTCTCCCTGACCCGCACCAACCGGCTGGTTTCCCCCGCTCTGAGCTTTACCTTGTTCATTCGCAGGCCGCCACCATGCACCAGCGCGCGTTGCAGGCAGGGGGCACTGAGCTAAGCCCGATGCTCCCACGAGACTGGGGGGACACGGCCGCCTACAGTCTCGACCTAGATGGACACGTGCTTGCGTTCGCCGTCAGATCATCGAAATAGAGCGGTCATTCGGTCGCTGGAGATTGCCGGGACATTCGGAGGATGGTGACGTGCATCCATACTAAGCAGATGATGCTCACGAGAGCGAGGAGCAGCCAGCAGGAAGTCCAGAGCCCGGTGAGCTTCAGCAAGTATCCGAACAGGATCGGGCAGACGAACCCTCCCAGCCCGCCGATCACTCCCACGATCCCGCCGACGACCCCAACGTCATTGGGAAAGTAGTCTGGGATATGGCGATAGACCGCTGCTTTCCCGATGCCCATCATGATTCCCGCCAGGAACACCAGACCTGTGAACACCCAGACATTGGCCTGAAAGTACACATGGGTCATCCCCCGGGCCAAGAGCTCACGTTTCTTCACGCTCTGGTTCACCTCGACTACCGGCTCCTGCCATGAGTGGCTATTGGGCAGGATCAAGGTGTCTTCCGACAGGCTCGATGCCTTGTTGGAGAGCGTCTGCGTTAGTGTCGGGCCCTTGCCAGGTTTCAGTGGGTAAGTTTTCTCCCCAACTTGGATCTCGCTGGGAGAGACGAGAGTGACCGTACCCGCTCGCTCAGCGAGGACCCCCTCGCCAGGGGACAAGATGTCCATGCGAGGTGCGATGACAAGAGTGAATAGGAGGCAGCAACTGGCCAAGACCCAGTACATCGTGGCTCGCGCTCCGAATTTGTCACTCAGCCAGCCCCCAAGCGCTCGGATCAAGCCGCTCGGGAGGCTAAAGATGCTGGCCATGAGACCCGCCGTGGCCAAGCTCATGCCGTATACGTTCAGGTAGTACGGGACAAGCCATTGCGCCAACGCCACGAACGCACCAAATACGAGAAAATAGTACGCTCCAAATCGCCAGACGCGGACGGACTTGAGCGGCGCAAGCATCGTGCGAATAGTCCTCTGATTCGCGCCCTCCGCCACGCGGTTGGTGGTGAACATGGCGAACAGCAGCGTAATGGTGAGCAAACAACCTGCATAGATCAAGGGCAGAGTGCGCCAGGCTTCCAGTTGAGTCCCACCGGCCGTGAGTCGGTCCAGTGCTTTCGGGGCAAGCAAGGTTGTCAAGGCGGAGCCCGCGTTGCCAACGCCGAAGATTCCGAGCGCGGTCCCTTGCCGCTCCTTTGGAAAGAACACGGAGGTGTAGGCGATCCCCACCGCAAACGCCGCCCCGCTCATCCCGAAGAGCAATCCGGACAGCACCAGATGCGTAAACGTCGAAGCAAGACTAACCGAGGCGACGCCCGCTGTCGCGAGAAGCATAACCACAATGTAGACCGACTTACCTCCATAACGGTCGGTCAGAAGACCGACGGGGAGACGCATGATGGACCCTGTGAGGACCGGCGTACCCAGCAGCCAACCCAACTGCTCTTTGCTAAGAGGGATGATCTGCTTATCGACTAAGAACGCGCCGAGCACGCCGTACATCGTCCAGACCGCAAAACACACTGTGAATGCCAGCGTGTTGAGCAGCAGCATTCGGTTCGCGAGGGCTCGATTCCACATGCCCCAGTTATGGCCCGCGAGTGTTCGATCGGTTATGACGAACGTCATGAGCGCCCCAGCGAGCTCGGCGCATAATCAACGGGTGCCCTCTCGAACGGACATGCTGACGGACCGGTTCGGCCGATTTCACGACTACCTGCGGGTATCGTTGACAGATCGCTGCAACTTCCGGTGCGTCTACTGCATGCCCGAGAGTGAAGTACCGTGGCAGCCCCGGGACGAGATCCTAACCTTTGAAGAGATCGAACTGCTGGTGCGGTTCTTTGTGTCCCATGGCGTTCGCAAGGTGCGGCTGACCGGGGGCGAGCCGACGCTGCGCAAAGGGTACATCGACCTGATCCAGAACCTGCGTCGGATACCCGGGCTGCAGTCGATCGCGTTGACAACGAATGGCAGTACGCTGGTGCGAGACGCCAAGGCTCTCCGGGACGCAGGAATCACAAGCTTGAACGTGAGCCTCGATACATTGCGTCCGGATCGGTTCATTGAGATCACTCGACGCGACGAATTGCCCAAAGTACTCGCCGGCATCGAGGCTGCCCAGCAGCTCGGGATCGGAACGAAAATCAATGTGGTGGTGTTGCCCGGCGTCAACGAGGACGAGTTGTTCGACTTCGTGAGCTTTTCCGACGAGCACCGTCTGACGGTGCGCTTTATCGAGTTCATGCCGTTCTTGGACAATGGCTGGTCACCGACCAAGGTGATTTCATCGGCTGAGATTCGAGAGAGGTTAGCGTCCCGGTACGCACTCCGCGCACTGCCGACCGCCTCCAACGACGTAGCGAGGGAGTACGCGGTCGATGGCCACAATGGGCGAGTTGCCTTTGTTTCGAGTGTGTCGGAAAGCTTCTGTGCTGGATGCAGCCGTCTTCGCCTAACTGCCGATGGACAGCTGAAGTCATGCCTGTTCTTGCCCCCGGCCGTATCTCTGCGAGACCTCGTTCGTGCCGGGGCGACAGAGGTCGATTTGGCAGCGGCGGTGCGAGCGTGTCTGGAAGGCAAATGGCGCGCTCACCCCCCTATGCGCAGTTGGGCGCAGAGAGACAACTTAACGATGGTGCAGATCGGCGGATGAGAGACGTTTCACACAAGAACACAACCAAACGGACTGCGCTCGCGCGTGCCGAACTGACCGCGAGTCCCGACACGATCCGCAGAGTCCAGCAAGGCGATACCCCAAAAGGAGATCCCGTTCCGATCGCGAAGGTTGCGGCCATTCAGGCCACCAAGAAGACGACGGAGTGGATCCCGTATTGCCATAACATCCCGATTGAGCACGTGCGTGTGGACTTCGAGTTTCTGGAAGACCGAATCGCCATCGAGGTTTTCGTCACGTCCGTTGCAAAGACGGGAGTCGAGATGGAGGCTTTGACCGCCGCAGCAGCGGGAGCGCTGACGCTCTACGACATGCTGAAAATGATCGATGAAGAGATGGAAATCGTCGGCGTAAAGCTCTTGTCCAAGACGGGAGGCAAGAGCGACTTGCCCAAGCTCACGAGCTGGAATGCCCAGATCCTCGTCATGTCTGACCGCGCTCATCAGGGAGTGTACGAAGACCGAAGTGGCCCCATTCTCAAGCAGGCGCTGTCCTCCCACGGAGCGAGTTCAGTGGCCACAAGCATCCTCCCTGACGAGCCACGAGCCCTCGTTCAGGCTGTCCAACAGGCCGTGGAAGAGAGAGTTGCCCTTCTCATCGTCACTGGCGGTACCGGCGTCGGACCGCGCGACTTCACCACCGAAACCCTCGAACCGCTCTTGCACACCGCACTTCCCGGCGTCGTCGCTGCCTTCGAGTCCTACAGTCAGGCAAGGGTTCCAACCGCGATGCTTGCCCGCCCGGTGGCGGGACTCATCCGAAGCACGATCGTGCTTGCGATACCCGGAAGTCCTTCGGCCTGCGAAGACGCGATGGCTTGCCTCATGCCAAGTCTGCTTCACGTCCACAAGATGCTTGCGGGGGAGGGTCATCCGTGATCTCGGTAGACCATGCCCTAGAGGTGATACGGAGCTACCGACCAGCACGCCCCACTGAGACTGTGCCGCTCAACGCCGCTCGGGGTCGCGTCGCCGCCCGTGACTACACATCGCCGCTCGACTTCCCGCTCTTCGATAACTCCGCGATGGATGGCTACGCGGTCGGGGGACCCGAAGGGCCGTGGGAAATCGTTGGCGAAATCGCGGCGGGCCAATCCACGAAACTCACGCTCGGTCCGTGCGAGGCGGTCCGCATCTTCACCGGCGCACCGGTTTGCGCGCGCACCTTCGGGGTGATCCCACAAGAAGAGGCGACGGTACAAGACGGTTTCCTCATGGGCGTCGTACGTCGTTCTGCACATGTGCGGTTCCGGGCGGAAGAAGCGGCAACAGGAAAAATCGTGGTCCGCGCAGGGCAGAGGCTTCAGCCACCGCACTTGGCTGGCCTCGCTTCCTGCGGGTTCTCTGCTGTCGAAGTCGAGAAGGTCCCCGTGACGACCGTCCTGACAACGGGAAATGAAGTTGTGTCCCCGGGGGAAACACTATCGTTCGGTCAGATTCACAACTCAAACGCGACCGCGATCCAGGCAACGCTTGCCGATTGGGGCATCGCCGCGCAAACTCAGCACGCACTGGATCGACTCTCCGATTTGCAGGAGCTGGTTCCTCGCATCTGCGAAACGAGCGACCTGCTGATCTCAACCGGCGGGGTGTCCGTCGGCGCGCACGACTACGTCCGGCCAGCCATGGAAGCCGCACGGTTCGAGGTTATGTTCCACGGCGTCGCCGTGAAGCCGGGTAAGCCGATGGCGTTCGGAGTCCGGGAGGACGGCAAAGTGTGGTTTGGGCTGCCCGGAAACCCATTTTCGACGTGGGTCGGGTTGCTCGTTTTCATCGCTGCCTGGCTGGGACACGATCTTAAGCGCGAGCCGATCACGCTTGCACACGGAATGGGGCACAAGCCAGGCCGCGAGGAGTACGTTCCCGCGGTGCGACAAGCCGACGGTCAGGCCAAAGCACTGGAAGTCGTCGGTTCGCATGCAAACCTAGCGATGATCGACGCTGAAGGGCTTCTGAGGATCGAATCCTCTGCCGAGGAACTGCAACCGGGCCAGATCGTGGAGTTCCTTCAGGTCCCCTGGAGCCTAGACGCATGAAGCGAGTCAAACTTCGATACTTCGCGGTGCTACGTGAGCGGCGCGGTTTGAGCGAAGAGTGGTTGGACACGGACTTGACAACTGCAGGCCAACTCGTTCGATTTCTCATCGCCGAACATCGACTTGGTCTGCCAGATGCCCTCATTCGAGTGGCCGTCGCGAACGAGTTTGTCGGCCCCGACTATCACTTGGTCGATCGGGACGAGATCGTCCTGGTCCCCCCGGTGGCCGGGGGATGAGCTTCTTACTGGCTGATGCGCCGATTCAGCCGCTGGCGCACGCCGACGATGCAGCGGGTGGATTCGTCACGTTCGAAGGGAAGGTGCGGAACCACGCTGCGGGTCAGACAGTGGTCGCCCTCGAATACGAAGCGTTTCCGGACATGGCGATCGCGCAAGGCGAGCAGCTCGTGAACGAGGCAGTCGAGCGGTTCGAGCTTCGGTCCGCAAGAGTGATTCACCGCGTCGGCAAGCTCGTCGTGGGCGACACCGCCGTTGTGGTCCAGACAGCTTCCGCACACCGCCGAGCCGCATTCGAAGCCTGTGAGTGGATGATGGATCAGCTCAAATGGCGAGTACCGATCTGGAAACGGGAAACGTATGCCACTGGTGTCTCTGAGTGGGTCATGCCCCACAAATCTGCCGATGCGGCCCAAGACACCGCCATGTTTGCACGTCAAATGCGACTCCCCCAAGTTGGAGAGCGCGGCCAAATGGACCTGAGCAAGGCTAAGGTGCTCCTCGTAGGGGTAGGCGGCCTGGCCTCAGGAAGCCTGCCCGCGCTCGTGGGAGCGGGAATAGGAACGATCGGCCTAGTCGATGCTGACCTCGTCGATGTCTCGAATCTCCACCGCCAACCGCTCTACGCGGCCGAGGATGTGGGTCGATCAAAGGTTGAGCGGGCGGCATGGTTCGCCACGCGCCTCCGCCCTGCGGTCACGATCCAACCGTTTCCCGAAAACCTGACCGCCTCGAATGCCGAGCAGCTGGTCTCCGCCTATGACTGGGTTGTTGACGGAACTGACTCGCTCGCCACCAAGTTCCTGCTGGATCGTGTCTGCAAGAAGCTTGGCAGGCCCTTGGTCACCGCAAGCGTGCACCAGTTTGAGGGCCAGATCATGACGATCGTGCCGGGTGGTCCCAGCTTGCGCGACCTATTCCCGACGCCGCCCCCGGACAACTGCGTCGGGACCTGCGCGCAAACAGGGGTACTCGGAGTTGTTCCATCTGTGATGGGGGTTCTGCAGGCAAACGAGGTGATCAAGGGCATTCTTGGCCTGTCAGTTCTGGACAACCGCTTGATTCTCTTGGACTTACAGACCTTGGAGCTCACTTCGCTCCGCCGCACCGCAAACGTCTGCACATCAGAGCCGGAACTCGACTGGAGTCTAGACCCAGAACTCTCTCGCCTCGATTCCTACGAGATCATCGACATACGGGAGCTCGATGAGTCCCCGGTGCTGGCAGTTCCACATCGGAGAATCCCGATGCAAGATTGCTACCAACTCGGATGGGACCGTCCTACCCTCTTCGTGTGTGCGACGGGCCGCCGCAGCTATCGGCTGGTGGCAGACCTGCGCGCCAGGAATCAGGAGAACGTGTACTCGCTTAACGGCGGCATCGCGAGTCTCACTCATGATTGAAACTTGGCTGCTCATCGGTGTCTTTGTCGTTGCGCTTGCCTACAGCATGGTCGGTCACGGCGGGGCCTCCGGTTACTTGGCGCTCATAGCCTTCACCACGATCCCGAGTGCGGTAGGGGCGACAACGGCGCTAGCGCTCAACGTCCTCGTTGCGGGTATCACGCTTCTGGTGTTCCGCCGTGCGAAACACTTCGATGGGTCGCTCGCCTGGCCGCTGCTACTGGGCTCGGTACCTCTTGCCTTCCTGGGCGGAAAGCTGCGTTTCGAAAGCGCGACGCAAGACCTGGTGCTGGCACTCGTACTCGTCTACGCTGCCGCCGCGCTCATGCTCAAGACCAAGACCCCTTCGGCGAGCGGCGAAACAACCGCCCCGAGACGCTGGGTGCTCACGGCGACGGGGTCGGGAATTGGGCTCTTAAGTGGGTTCGTCGGAGTGGGGGGTGGGATCTTTCTCTCGCCGCTCATGATTCTGCGGAAATGGGCGCAACCCCATACCGTCGCAGCACTGTCCGCGGGGTTCATCTTTGCCAATTCCATCGCAGGCTTACTCGCTCGCCCCAGTGACGTTTTGCAGGAAAGCCTGGGGTTGTGGCCTCTCACCCTTGGGGGCGTCGCCGGAGCGATTTGTGGCAGCCTGCTCGGGGCCAACCGAGTATCGAGCCTCTGGCTTCGCCGCGCTCTAGGCGTCGTGCTGCTCCTCGCGGTCGCCAAGCTCCTGCAGAAGAGCTTGGGGCTATGATGCGCGTCATAGCGGTTTCAGTCCCTGTGACATACACTTAGGGTATGGCCAAGCCTCCGGTTTCCATCGAGAAGCTGATCGAAGAATTCGGTCCGCATCCAGCCTACACCCCTCCGGGAGGCTGGGTTGGCCGGGATGATCCCGACAAGTTGGTCAAGACCCACTGCTGCTTCTGCGGGATGCAATGTGGGATCCAACTAAAAGTCAAGAAGGACCAGGTCATCGGCTTCGAGCCCTGGGAGGAGTTTCCATTTAACCGCGGAAAGCTGTGTCCAAAGGGGGTCAAGCGATATCTCCAAGGCGGCCACCCCGATCGACTGCTTGCCCCGCTCAAGAATGTCGCCGGTCAGGGGTTCGTACCCATCTCGTGGGAGGAGGCGTTCAGCACGACCATTCAGGCTATCAGGGACGTCCAAGCCAAGTATGGCAACGACGCCGTCGCCTTTCTCTCGGGTGTTTCCCTGACAAACGAGAAGAGCTACCTCATTGGGAAGTTCGCTCGGCTCGCACTCCAGACTGCCAACCTCGATTACAATGGCCGCCTTTGCATGGTGAGCGCGGGTGCGGGCAACAAGAAGGCGTTCGGACTCGATCGCGCTTCCAACTACTGGGAGGATATCGTCCACGCCGAAGTCATCCTCCTCGCGGGGACAAACGTCGCGGAGTGCTCGCCCATCACCACCGATTACATCTGGCGGGCCCGGGACCGAGGTGCAAAGCTCATCGTCATCGATCCTCGGGTGACACCGATCGCACGCACTTGCGACCTGCATCTGCCTGTTTTGCCGGGCACAGACTCTGCGCTACTCCTCGGAATCCTGCGCGTAGTCATCGAAGAGGGGCTTACGAACGAGGCATTCATCGCGGAGCACACTTCCGGCTGGGAGGAGACCAAGGCAGCCGCTCTCGCCCTGTCGCTGGAGGATGCAAGCCGCATCAGCGGCATCAAGGTCGAGGACATTGTTCGGGCGGGCCGCATGTGGGGTGAGGCCAAGACGAGCTTCCTCATGCACGCCAGAGGCATCGAGCACAGTTCCAAGGGAGTGGACAACGTCGTCAGCTGTATCAACCTGGTGCTAGCGACCGGTCGCATTGGGCGCAAAGGGTGCGGCTATGGCACAATCACAGGCCAGGGCAACGGGCAGGGTGGCAGAGAGCACGGCCACAAATGTGATCAGTTGCCCGGCAACCGCGACATATCCAATCCCGACCACCGGGCATACATCTGCTCCGTTTGGGGATGTACCGACGAGGAACTGCCCGACAAGGGGCACACCGCTCCGGAAATCATGGAGATGATCCATGCCGGTGAAATCAAGGCGTTGATTTCCATCTGCTTTAACCCCTTGGTCTCATTGCCGGATTCAAACTTCACTCGCGAAGCCCTGAACAAGCTCGACCACTACACCGCGATCGACTTCTTCTTGAACGAGACCGCGCACCACGCAGATATTGTGATGGCAGGTTCGCTGCACGAAGAGGAAGAGGGGACGAGCACGAGCGCCGAAGGACGGGTCATTCGCATCAGGAAGGCGGTCAACCCTCCCGGAGAAGCACGGGCTGACACCGACATCATTTTGGAACTGGCCCGGCGACTCGGCCGCGAGAAGTTCTTTGACCACTTCAAGACTGCTGAGGACATCTTCAACGAGTTGCGCGTCGCCAGCAAAGGCGGCACCGCGGACTACTACGGCATCACCTACGAGCGCATCGAGAACGAACTCGGCGTGTTCTGGCCGTGTCCCGAAATCGGACATCCTGGCACCCCCCGATTGTGGGAGGACCTAAAGTTCAAGACCCCAGACCAGAAGGCGCACTTCAATGCGGTGAAGTACCGCCCGCCGCTTGAGGAGCCCGACGACGAATATCCCGTTGTGCTCACCACCGGGCGAGTGGTATCGCACTACCTTAGCGGCACCCAAACACGTCGAATCGGTGGACTGGTTGACCTGTGCTCCGATCCGTTCGTCGAGATCCACCCAACTTTGGCCGCCCACTATGGAATCGCCGACAAAGACTGGATGCGCGTGACAAGTCGCCGTGGCGAAGTCGTTCTGCAGGCCAAGGTGGTGACTACGATACGACCCGATACCGTATTCATCCCCTACCACTGGCCCGGGCAAAAGGCGGCAAACAATCTGACAATTCGATCCTACGATCCGGTCAGCGGCATCCCTGAATACAAACGAGCGTGCGTGAAGATCGCCCGAGCCGACCCACCTCAATGAAGCGCGCGTTTGCTCTAGAGCCCTTCTCTCGAGACCACAACGACGGCCTACACCTTGCGCGTGCACTCAAAGAAGGGCGCGTTGGCGCGCCACAGATGGCGCGCGACGCATGGGACCTAGAGCTTGCGGACCATTTCGCCGAAGAGGAGCGCTTGCTCGGTCCTCTCGCTGGAGAGATGTTTGCCCAGATGCAAACCGAGCACAACATCATCGCCATGTTGGTCGATAAGCTCCCCGAGAGTGCCTGCGAACTCGGGCAATCGCTCGAAAGCCATATCCGATGGGAAGAGCGCGTGCTCTTTCCCGCCATCGAATCGGCTCTGACTGCCGAGCAAGACAAGCTCCTTACGGAGGAAACCCTCAGAATGGAGCACCGCCGGTGGCAGCACGCACCTAAGCGAGCCCGGTTGGTTGAGCGGCGGATAAGCCTGCGCAGTGTGCCGGGCGCGGACGCCTTTGCTCCCACTAGGCAACATCACCCCGAGGAAAGTAGTAATGACACCAACCATCATCCCCAACCTTCTGCACCAATTCGAGACCGTTGCGGATAGCACGATCTCCAGGACGATTCAGTCGGATGACGCGACGAAGACGGTGCTCTTCGCCTTCGGCGCGGGCCAGGAACTCAGCGAGCACACGGCGTCCATGCCAGCGATCATCCAGCTAGTCAAAGGCGAAGCGACCATCACCGTTGGTGAGCAGACTGTGGAAGCGGTCCCGGGGACTTGGATTCACATGCCAGCACAGCTCCCGCACAGTGTCCGAGCGACTACTGACACGATCATGATTCTGATCTTGGTGAAGGCAGCGAAGCCCAGAGCGGCTACTGCATCTTCATAAGACGGCGAACGCCAAGTAGCATCCACACGTTCACCGCAAGGAGAACAAAACTGAATACTGCCGCCTGAACAACCATCTCCGTCCTACCCATGAGAATGTTCTCAAGGACCATAACGAACAGCCAAAGTTGAATCAAGAACAGGATCAACGCAAAGAGCAGAAAACCGACGAAAACCACGGACTTCTGCCGACGACGAAGGGATTGCGGTGTGTTCACGCGGGTTCTCCTGCGATCGCTCCCACCGCCCACACCTCACTTCCACGGGTCTCGACTTTGATCTGAGGAAGCGGGTGCGGTGGCGGCCCCTGCAAGACCCGACCATCCTCGAGCGAGAAGGCTCCGTTGTGGCATGGGCAATACAGCAACTCTCGGCCATTCTTGACCTCGTACTCCACGGGGCAAGAAAGGTGCGTGCACCGACGCTTGTAGGCGACGAATTCCCCGCTTTTCAATCGCACTAAGATGCACAAATCGCTTGGTCGCGGATAGCTGAACGCAAGCGATGAACCCGGCTGGAGGTCGTCGAGCGAGCAGATCTTTGCCGGATCGAACCGGATCTCTTCGCGCGGGATCTGCGCGTAGGCGGCCAGTGCAGCGGTTCCGACGGCGATCCCGCTGCTAGCCAAAGTCAGGAACTTGAAGAACTCGCGGCGGGTAACGAAGTGGTCGTCCTCCCACTCGATCGGAAAGTCTTCCATCAACTTTTCGTTCATCTTGCTCATCGCTCCATGGTCCTCACCGAAGTCAACAAGTCCGACCGGCGGACTATTGCGTCGGGCCTCACCCGCAGGCGGACTGCTCCCTTCGGCATCATCAGGTGTACTTTCGTCGTGATCGTCCTGGTGCCAAACAGGAACTCATTGATAGGCGTCCCCGTACGATCCGCGGCAAGTTCTTCGGCGGTCCCGTAGAACAGCGCTCCTGACGGACACACCGTGGCACACATCGGCTTGAGCCCCACCGACGTGCGGTCGTAACACATGTCGCACTTCATCATCTGGTCGACCTCAACATCGTACTTGGGCACCCCAAACGGGCAGGCGAAAACGCAATTCGTGCAACCGATACATCGCGGCTTAAGCGAGCTTTGGACGACTCCGTCGGAAGTTTTCTTGATCGCGTCTGCGGGACAAACCATCGCGCATGCAGGCTCGTCGCAGTGCATGCAAATGATCGGCGTGGTTTGGACGGTGTCCGAGCGCTGAACCTGCTCCAGGTGAATCATCGACACGCCGGGGTGGGTGTCACACTCCGCGCACGCCTGAACGCACGCGTTGCAACCAATGCAACGGCTTGGATCGATGTAGAACTGCCGTTCGCTCACAGAAACAATGGTTGCACGGGCCCCTCGTCGGCACCATGACATCCATCATATGCGCTGAGGCTTACTCGACATCTGCCTGAGCAAGCATGATCTGCGAGAATCCAGTGCACGACCACTCTTCCGAACTCGAGGCTCCCACCTCAATCGTGGGTGCCCAATGCGCGGTTGCTGGAGAGCGATATCACAGCTCACTCCAGCTTCCAATCTTGCTCGAACGGCTTCAGCCTGCAGGATCGGTCAAACTCGCTCGACTGCAAATTCGATACTCGCCCTGAGGGGGTGAGTCTTCCTAACACACTTCACGAACAAGCACTCAATGGAACAGTACGCACCTGCCGAGCCAGCTCTCAGTTGTCCGCCGTTTCATGTCCCATCAGATGTCGAACCGAGTACATCTGTCCCGTGTGGTAAGCCGCATGGAACGCCATGTACTCTAGCGTGTAGCCCCAGGTCCAGTCGTCGCGCCATGGCAAAACCGCCTCCAGATCCGGCCGCATCGCGAGCACGTGGGCCCTGCACGCTTCGTGCACCCGTTTGACCTCGGCGTACAGATCCTCGGTACCCATCTCCAGGGTAACGCCACCATCAACCGTGTGCGGATAGTAGCTCGCCTGACGCACGACCAGCGGACTGACAAGCTCCGGGTATAGCCAGGTCGCCTCGCCATACGCCACGTGCGCCGCAAGTTCGCCGATACTCAGCAGCCGCGGGTGAGCCCGAACCCACACGTCCCGGTCCTCCAGCCCCTGGAACGCCTCGCTCATCTCCCAGATCGCCGAATCAATCGGCTTGAGCGCCTCTTCGTGCGTCATCCGAACACGTTACCTCTTGGGAGATTCGACGCTCTGCGCCCTCCGCTGGCCCGGCGTCCCAGGCTGACTACCATGGCTGGTGCATCGTAGGACCGGACATGGTTCACCTTATCGCAACACTCACCTTGGCGTCGACCCAGTTTGTCCCCGTCCAAACCGATCAGTATTCATTCGAGGTGCCTAAGGGTTGGACCGTCGGTAAGGAGACTCTATGGGGCGCGCGGGATGTGACGCCGGAGAAGGGCAACGGCAAACTCGGCGCTATGACGGCGGGTCCCACCTCGGCAAGTTGGGAGGAGCTGTACCGCACCAGCCTCTACTTCATCAAGCGAGAAGAGCCGGGCGAACCGACCCCATTCCGGCTGGGCAAAACCAAGAAGGGTTACGAGTGCATGAGCTTCGAGGTCCTGAACAAGGAAAAATTCGCATCTCGGCGGTACACGCTGCTCAAAGACTCGAAGGGCAACGCCCTCGCACTCTCGGTGAAGATCCCGTCGGTAAAGGAAGAGAAACAGTACGCAGAATTCTTCCAGCGGATGGTGGACTCGGCGAAGCTGAAGTAAGAATGTTCGCTGAACCACGAAACGCGGGGGGGGGGGGGCTCAATTCAGTAACCTCAAGTGGGCGATCACACGCCTTTCATCTGGTCGGAAAAGACAGGGATGATAGACCTACGACCGCGGTTGCTCAATCGCCCGACGAGCACGAACCTCTTCTTCGCTTCCAGCATTTCTGAATCCGGCTCCATTCTCATCTATAGCGACGAGCTACGGTCAAGTTCAGCGGAACGCGAGTACTATTACCTCGCCACGCCGGTCCCGGAGCCAGCTATCTTTCAGTTCGGGCTTTCCGGCCTTTTTGCTTTCTTGGTAAGACGCGCTAAATTTAGTTCTTGCCGGTAAACCAATGCCGATACTCCTCTTTTGCGTACCTTGCGTACACTCGCACCATATCCGGACCCCAATAATCGTGAACGTCACCGGAGTCTACGTACCATTTATAAGGCTCCGTACTCTTTGC
This sequence comes from Chthonomonas sp., assembly GCA_016788115.1. Classification (NCBI taxonomy): domain Bacteria; kingdom Bacillati; phylum Armatimonadota; class Chthonomonadia; order Chthonomonadales; family Chthonomonadaceae; genus Chthonomonas; species Chthonomonas sp. The sequence continues at coordinate 384,829 of JAEURR010000007.1, forward strand.
GGTTTCGATCCAGATAGTATCCGAACTATCACCGTCGCCGCCAGTTTTAGTGGCACCGACTTTGCGAGAACTATTCAGGAATGCTTTCATAATGAAAGCCATTTCCTCTACTGCGGTTATCTTGCGGCTAGACAGCCCATGCCCTTTCTTTGAGAGAACGAATCCTTGAAGCTGGATACTGACTAGGCCCTCTAGCAGGATTAATTTGGCAGCTTGCCGCACGTCGTCGTTGGCAACGCGGCCCATCGGCGTAGGCATATCTTCGTAGCCACTGTCCGCACGGCTCATTCGGTCCTTAGAGCTCGAAGTTGTGGTCAACCTCTCGGTTATGTGTGGTCTTGGCGAGTCCGTCTGCGTATTTGATACAGAGCAGCCTGCGCTAACCACTAGAAGTGGCACCACGATAATGCCGACACTAAGGCGCTGCACGAGTATCTCCATATTGGACCAGCTTCGGGCGCGTACCATCAAATGTCCAAGAGTACCACGTTGCATTAGCCCCCGTCGTAGTATGGCTAGTTGCGTAGGTAATAGCATCGCTGATAGTGTAGTTGTTTCCGAACGCAGACCAGAAGTGTGTCTCGGTCTCGGAATCATTGGCAGAAGGGTTCACTGGTGACCTTATGCGGCGCATTCTTGCCGCGTTCGCCGACTACGAGCGGGCCGTGATTGCCACGAGGACTAAGATGGGTCGGCGTGAGTCGGTTCGCAAGAACGGCACGTTTGCGGGAGGGCACGGCGTGTACGGATATAGACCCGTCGGGAATCGGGGGGAGCCGGGAAGTGGTCGGCTACAGATCGTGGGCGAAGAAGTCGCGGCCATTAGGTTGGTCTTTGAGTTCCGAGCAGAGGGCCTGACGCTTGCGCAAATCGCAGATCGGTTGACTCAGGCTGGGCACGTGACCAAGTCAGGATCACAGTTCACGCATGTTCAGGTGTATCGCATTATGGCTAGGGAGGATTTCTATCGTGGGGTGAGTGTCATTACAAAGAGTATTTCCTCTGACTCGGTTTGCCACGAAGCTGCTCTATGAGCGGTTAACCAGCAAAAATCTAGGCTTATGGTTCGTGGCTCAGGTGTACACTTGAGGGGTGAGAGGACTTTGCTGGATTGCTGTCGTCTGTTCTCCCGGTCTTGTTACCGCACAGGTCGCGGATAAGTACGTGCTCCGGGAGCTTCCACGTTTCTCTCCGAACGTGAGGACCATCTTTGGAAGCCTCAATGATCGAGGCGAGATGCTGGCGACGACGATAGTCAATAACACGCCAACGAACTACTACGTCTACACAGAGAAAGGCGGGTTTCGACCGCTCAGTGGATCGACAGCTGGCGGCACGAACACCCCGTCGAATCGGCTTTCTCAAGGTGGTTATGTGGCCGGTTCTCAGAACAAGATCGCACTACCCGGTGAAGACTTTCAATTCATCCACTCCGACCCGACGAAACGGATTTCGCTTCTTGGGGTCAACGCCACAGGCCTCGTAGCTGGAGGTTACAATGGCAAGCCAGCGTTTCAGAGGCTCAATCAGGACCCGCAAGTTGTCGGCTCGATTAATGGGTGTTTCAGCTCCCTTAACAACAAGGGGCAAGCCATCGGCAAGTACACTCCGGCCGGAACTACTACGCAGAGGCAGTGCATGTGGACAGAGGGTAAGGGATTCACTTACTTTGCCACTTCGGAAGAAATGACCAATCCGATTCTTGCCGACAGTGGCTGGATCGCAGGGACTTGGTACGATAGCTCCCAGTTTGGTAGTCAGGCGGCGGTCTGGCGGCCAGGGAAGGGATTGCAAAGCATCCACATGCCAGGAGCCGACAACAGCTACCCCTTGGATATGAATAGCCAGGGCCTTGTTGTCGGAAATGTGGATATCGCGCGTCCCGGCGATCACACGCCGTTTATTTGGTCGGAAACGACAGGGATGCTTAATCTTCGAGAGAGGTTCATCAATCCGCGTTCAGGCGCACACTATATTTGGGCCAGCAGCATCTCGGAATCTGGCTCAATCCTAATCTACAGCGACGAAAAGCGTTCGGGTGCCTCCGATTACGGGTACTACTACCTCGCCACACCGGTCCCAGAGCCATCATCATGGGTTCTGATCGTGGGTATGTTCGGCCTTGGAAGATTTCAGAAAAGGCAACGATGAACAGTTAATGTAAAGCTCTAGACACCAAGTTGAGGTTCAGAGTGCTTTCATCAAGAGTAGTAAATCGCAGGCCGGTTGGATACGCTAAGGCGACGACTGTGCTTTTAACGTCGCTCTCCCCAATCGCGATGCTAACATTGCCGTCTCGGAGCACTTTATTCCACTTGGCGTTATAGCTGATTATAGCTGGCTTCCAACGTACGAACTGGGATTCACGCGTACCAATAAGCAACTTCTCGTCGGCGATTGCCAGACAGTATGGAACCCCTATGCATGCGAAGCTAAGCCCTTGCTCTGTATATTTGGCCGGTGTCTTTGATTGTTGCTTTCGACCAGCAAAAGTGACGATGTCACCTGTGGCTGTCAGCACGTATGTACTCCTACCTCGGGCCACGATATCGAGGAGACTGAAGTCACTTGCCCAGTCACGCCAGTCGATTCTTGGAGAATACTCATTCGACAAGTCCACTTGGACGAAATCCATCCGAGATACATCTCGACCATTAGTTGAGCGTATGGTCAGGTCAAATTTGTTTGCAACTGCTTGAACTGCCACATCCACATCCTCCCATGTACCGGGCCCGAGCTTCCATGATCGCGTCGCACCCGTTTTCCAGAAAGTGCGCTTCAGATTGGAGTTCTCATCTACCCACCAGAGGTAGCGTCGAGAAGCAGTCCACAGCACCGCGAGCGGATGCGAGGACAACCGAGTGGCACCAAGTAAGGTCGTGGTAGAACCAGCAGACTCAAATGCGCGATACTCGTCACCATGCCTCGATAACCAGCGGTATTGTTGCCTGCTCGTGGGCTGCCCTACTGATTCGACTACACCACTCACCCGAAGTCTGGCGATTGGTCCCAGGCTAACATTCTGCGATGACGTAGCGACGCAGCAAGCATGAATGGTGAGGCGATCTCCCCGTTGAGACCAGAGTTGCGGCACATCTTGTTCTGCTGGCTTCGTAATCAGTATGGTAGCGATAAGTGACGCGATCATTGCCCAGTTGTTATATAGATCGAGCGCTCGTTAAAGAAGTCGTTATCGGAGAGCCAAGAGACATAGGCTGGGTCATTTAGACATCTTCCTTGTTGTCGGGTGGCATCGGAATCAAAGTCTGCTCCACTTACTTTCACCTCGGACCATGTACCGCCTGCCTGAACTGCGCCCGACTTATAGGTGCTATTATTGGGTCCATTCGCTAAAGGAGCATTGGGGTGTTTGGCTGTCCTAAACTGTTGAGCGATAGAGTTAATACGCTTGAGAGAGATCGCTTCTCGTTTCTTACCAAATTTAGCAAAGCTACCGATAACACCTTTATCTATCGTGGTGCCGCTTAACTGTGCTACTGATCCTGGCTCGTTCGGAACTACAGCGAGGTAGGCTTGTTTGGATGTGAGCTCCGGAAAAGTAAAGAATAGTCGGACACTTCCCTTTATCTTGAAATCCCCATCTTGCCATAAGTAACCCTTATCATTAACACCACGACCCTTGGATGCAGAAAATGCCTTCCACCACACTTCCGAAGAGTTCTTCTTTACGAACCCAACGTCAAACGCACCATAGGCACCTGCTTCGCCACCGGTGTACACGTAGGCTGCGTCACGTGATGGGCGTGTGGAATCAATGCTAGTCGTAGAAGGCATGCCGACGACTGCTGAGAGGTTTCGCCAGGACTGAAAAGCAGAAACCTTTCGAAAAGGACCTGTGTGCTCGTTAGGATAGCCATAAATTTGCGTGGATTGAGCGTTTGGAGCAGGATCAAAAGTAACTGCGTATGTTTCGGTGCCGTTCGTGACGCAGTGGCTATCTTCCCCAATGAACGCGGTAGTCGCTCCGGAGGAGGTCTCGACTCCAAAGCGATCCTGGTGGTATTGCACGCCATTGGGCCCCTGAATGCTGACTACTCGTGTCTCACTAATGGCAAGTTGGCCCTCACCGGCATTCCACAGAGCCTGGTCAATTATTGTAGCAGGGTTATCGCTCGCCCAATTGATTGCCGTAGCCAATGGCACATCGCTGTCTTCGGAACTGGTGCCAACAACCGAGCCAGAAGACGATACCCCAACTGCCCGATAGTAGTAATCTTGATCTTCGGTTAATCCGGTGTCAGTGAATCTCTGGCCATTCACAACCCCAGGGCCGGGGTCTGGATTATTGATTAGTCCCTGGTTGACCTGAAAATACGGGCCACTAGAAACGGTACTCCGATACAAACGATAGCCCACGGCATTGGCAATCTCCTGCCAGTACACCGTGACTTGACCCGCACCGGTAGCCGCCACCGTGATATCGAAATCTCCTCCGCCGGTGAAGGTAATACCAGTCGTGGCCGTGGCTTCGTTACTCGCCGTGTCTGCCGCAGCATTATGGGCGAGAACGCGGTAAGTGTACGTTGTGTATGCGGAAACTGTGCTATCGGTAAATTGCTCCGTGTTGCGTGGCAAAGAGCTCGTTATGGTAGTCCAGCTACCCGATGCGATCTTTCTTTGCACGACATAAGACGTCTCGTTATGTGCATTGTCAGTCCATGACAGATCGACGGAAGTCGTTGAGGACGCCATCGCAGTGAGCCCGCTTGGCGCAGCGGGCGGGGGAGGCATCAACGTTGTGCAATCTACAAACATCCAGCCTGACGTCCCCCCATCGTTCCTGGACCGCGCTCGGTAGTAATAGTGGGTCAGTCCGTCCAGACCAGAATCCGAAAGCGTTGTCTGGGGTACCGGTACCTCCCCCACGAACAACCAGTCGGATTCCTGGGCTTGCGCAGTTGGCTTGAGGCTTCGTTGCCACTCGGTGCTTGTGGCCCGTAGGCCGTTGGTCCACGATAGGTTGATTTGCGTGTCTGAAACCGCGACTGCCTGAAGGCCGGTTGGAGAAAGTGGGGGCTCATCGGGGGTGGTCACCAAGGCAAAGTCAAGGGACTTAGTATGCAGGCCGTTTCGCATGGCCTTGATGCGGTAACGATAGGCGGTTTGCTTCGCAGTCGAGGTATCGGTCCAAGTTGCCTCCCCTACGCCCGAGTGAGCCGAGACTGGCCACCCTGCTGTCCAAGATGTTGGGTTACTCGGATCGCTCGACTGGAGCGACCGTTCGATAATGAAGCTCGTCTCAACGAGGGAGGCGTCCTGCCACGACAGAACGACCTGGTTATATGCGGGTGCGACCGCAGACAAGCCACTCGGTGCATTCGGAGGTGTCTCGACACTCCCGATCGAGTAGGCCCACGCCGAAGAAAGATCGCCGAACGCGCAAACACGGTATTGGTAGTTAGCGTCTCGTGACGCACCTGAATCGTTGAATTGAGTAGTGTTTGGTGCAACGGAACCGGCGAACTCCCAGACAGCGGAATCTGATCGCTTTCGTTCGATGTAGAATCCTTCCTCGTTGCTCGATCCATCAGTCCACGCCACATGAACGGAAAAGTCATTTTCGAGCGGGTACGGCTGAACTGTTGTCGCAACGACGTTGCTCGGTGCTCCCGGAGCGGCGTGAGAACCACCGTTGAACGCAAGTGTCATGGACGCGAAGTAGCCCATGCCATCGCAATATTGATAGCCATACCCGAACCCTCCGATAGGGAGAGCCCCAAGCACGGTGGTATTCTCAAATGTGTGACGACCTCCATTTGGATAGTCAAGATCGCCGCTATTGAAGAACTCCGCTCTTCCGACTGAATAAGCCGTGCCTGGTACCGCTTCGAACGAATTCGTGACGGTCTGACCGTTGTGACGCAACGCGGATACTTGGCTTGTGGGCACAACAAGATTGATGAACTGTCGCCAAGAGTATCCAGCGTCCGAAGGCAAGTCGTGCGGGGCAAAGAGCGAGAGTTTGGTATTGAAGTGGGACACGCTCGGTACAAGACCTAAGAACGGGGCTGGCTCCGCTGCACCATTGGCGTCGAATGCGAACCCGGTTGAATATTCAGCAACCAATACGGGCTTTGAAGCTGTGGGGTCGCTGGGTGAATCTGACTTGATATAACCAGGGCCGACCAACCGGAACTGCTGAAACTCACCTCGGCGAAGAACAACTGTTCGAGTCCCAATTGGATCGCTAAGCTGGGGATCACCGTCGCCGTTGAAGAACCGTACCCTTCCAGAGACAATTACTCGCGTATTGTTTCTCGCCGCAAGGACGCGGACAAAGTAGGGCTTGTCAGGATTCTTAAGTTGAAAGTGATCCGTAATAAACTCTGAGCCCCAGAGGTCGGTTGGGGGTAACTCTTCCAGCAGATGATTGGACAAGCCCGCATTATTTGGTACCTGGGCCGAGCGGTTGCCACTGTAGACGGCAACCGGATGATTCGACGAAATGAGCGTCCCGGTTAAGTCTCCAGTTGGAGAGGTCGAGCGAAGTTGGTAGGTTTGACCAGATTGAAGCTGAACCGTGAATGGAACTCCCTGGAGCCTCTCACCACTAGCCCCTGCATCACAGCTTGGGGTGATAGTCAATGTGGTTGGTTCAACGGCTCCGCCACCATACGGGGCGACGACGGTTACAAATGAAGTCTGGCTGTATGAATCTCCCCACGCCATGACAATGTGGTCGAAGCCTAGCGATTGAACCGGGATAGCCGTATATGCCTCCGAGTTATGAACCGACTGAGTTACAGCTTGGATAGTCACAGCGACCGTTGTGGAGACATAGACCGAGTTCGGGCAAACCCCGTTGTCCTGTGTCACTTCAGTGAGTTGCGATGCGGTTTGCGGAACGTCCACAACGGCCCAGCCTGGTGTCAATGAAAAGGACTGTGGCGCATTTGTTCCAGCTTTGATAGTTCCTTGCGGATAGGGGGGAACGTCATCAGCATTGGGAGCCACTCGAACATACAGCTTCAGTTGCTTGTTGGGCAATGATTTGCTCTGAGGAAACGCTAACCAGAACTTTCTTCCTGTCGTACTTAGTCGTCTAGGTGCACCAGCACCACTGTCAAAGTTATACGATAGGATAAAGTAGTCAAACGCGGTGACGGCCTCATCGCCGTCAATGTCCGCATCTACCGGCGCGAACCCGTCTGCACCCACGGTCGTCCAATTCGGAGCGGTGCTGTCAATGTCGAAGTACTCGCTCAGAATGAAGTAGTCGAACACCGAGACCGTGTCGTCTCCGTCGATATCACCGTTTCGCAAGCTGAACTCAAATGGACCCGAGGTTCCGAACGTTCCGACAGGTACCCCTTCGATGGCTTCGGAGAGCCAATGCTTTCCCTTGACGCGGACGGTATACGTGCCTGGAACCACAGAAGCCCGAGGCGTAACATTCGAGAATCCTGTTGCGTTGAGTGCCGCATTGGCTGAGACTTCGCCGACCATTCCGTTTACGAAGGTCACCGTGACAGCCTGACCAGAGGGGCTCGGAAAGTCTTGGAGTTCAACTTGAATTTGGATCGCCGCCTGACTCACGGTTGCGACCAGCATCAAAAGTGACCCAATGAGCCATCGTCCCAACCCTCGGTCCAAACTGCTGCGCAAAGTTCCTAAAATTGCCAATTGCTTTCCTCGCCTTCTTACCGGCGTGCCATTTATCATACAGCACCTTGAGGGTTCCAGCCACGAGAGTTTTCAGAACTTTTTGTTAAGGTTTTCGGCGCGAGAATGGACGATCCCGGAATTTCCTGGAAACTGGAGTCACGACGGCTACGGGCGAAGCAAAGTCTGGCACCTCGACGACCGCCTGAGCGACCTCTTCCAACGCCTTTGGGCGAGCAATCACGTTCTTCTGCACGGCTGAGCCGCTCTTCATCTCGCCATCCGAAACCACGTTCACCTGCTTCTCGGCGATATTGACTTGGAGCGTTGGCCGCTGGAGCTTTCTGACTTGAGCCAGCGTCCGAACTGCCTGGTTCACCCGGTCGTTAGCCATGCAAGCAAGCCGCTCGTACCACAGGAGCTGGTCCATGCTCATGTTCTGGCTTGAGCCAATGACGAGCTCGTACCTTTGGCTGGGGTAACCGGACGCTTCTCAATTCAGTAAACTGCGCCTCACTCCGACTCGCTCGACCGCCCGCGTTACCGACAGCCCTTGCGAGACGAGGGCATTCACGGCGCCGTACACACATTCGTCCCGTGATAATTGCCCGTTACTGGTGAGATGTATTGCTCGCTCGTCCATTGCATCGTAGTATACACAACTTACGCAGCACTGTGTACTATAGAATGAACTTCCCAGGTATTTTGTGTTTATGCCCGATCGGACACCAATGGCGATCAAGCGATTGAGGGATCGCCTGCGCATGAACCAGGCGCAGTTGGCCGATTCAGTTGGGGCGACGCGCGACCAGATCGCAAACTATGAATCTGGGAGGTCGCAGGTTCCTGCTCGCATTCGCTCGAAACTCGAATCGCTGGGAATGGTGGTCGCTGAAGATGCAAACCCGTACAACGAACCGCCGCTCGTGGTCCGCGCGACACGTGCCCAGCTTCGGATTCTCGTCAACATTTTGGCGGACACATCCATTGATGACCAGACCAGGGCGCTAGCGAAAGCTGAACTAGAGCGTGCAATCGGGCTGATAGGGTTTTGAGTAATACTTGAAAAAGTGAGCAATCACCCTACACACAATTGCGTTTCGTTTCATGTTGTCTCCGTGGCTGTGTCGTCAGCCTTAGAGACATTATAGGCGAAGGTTGGACATTTGTAAAGGAGTTATTCGTACTTTTTTGAAATTTCTCTGATGACCTGTGCGGCGAGCGCCTTCGTTCTTGATGGTTCGGATTCTTCGAGGACGCTGAGCGCGAGTTCCCTAGCGATTTCCCCTAGCTGCGTGTGCTGAGGGGAATCAAGACCCATAGCGCGGGCGATACGTACCCAGGCTTGCGGGTCCTGTGGTCGATGCTTGCCAGTCAACCAGTGGGAAAGGCTTTGCTTTGACACTCCGAGCCGTGAGGCAACCCACGTGAAGTTAATTCCGCCACGTTCAGCGTGGCGCAGCACGAGCCGCTCTGCTTCTTCAGGGGTCATGGACAGAGTGTACGAACTTTTCTGCAAGACCATTTGATAAACGTCAAAACGGTATGTAAACTAGTACCAATGCAGGAAGAAATTCACGATCCAGTACGAATTTACATTGACAGGATTGAGCACATCGCGAGGTACGGGTCTGTTGAGGACCTCGCACGGTCTGCAGGTGCGCCAGAAGATACTCACGAGGTATTCCCTGGCTCATCAAGTCACGAGTACTCAGATAGCCTCTACGCTGGTTGATGTGGCACAGCGCGCGTGCGAACAGCTCAGGCGGTAACGCCGCGTCGACGGCTCGCGCGCGGAGCGCGTAAGGGTGCAACTCGACCCCCTGAGCACGGTGGCAGCACAACATTTGTGCACGATCCTGCGGATCCGTCGGAAGTAAGTTTGCTTCGGCCAAGATCTGGTAGAGCGCATGTCTTCGCCACTTCTTTCTTCGATTAGTCTTCCGTGCGCTTCGATGTCTCCGCCGTTCGGCGCTGCGGAGAATCCGCTCCTTCTTGGTGAAATTATCTTCGCCGGCGGCCGTGAAGACGTGTGATCCCGCGGACAGGACCGCGGCTGGCTGTCCGTTGAGGCTGCCGACGACGGCCCATCCTATGCTGTTGGTTCCTAAGTCAAGTCCAAGGACATATGCCTCATCTTTCATCGCATTTTCTCACAGCTTGTGGTAGAGTTAGATTACTGAATCGAGAAGCGTTCGGTCTACTCCAACAAGAGTATTCGAATCGGCGGGGTTCTCCCGCTGAACTATTTGCCGCCGTGTGACAACGGCGGCTTTCATTTTTGGGGTCCGCTGTGATCCTTGGGGTAAACCGAAGGTCATGCATCCGCTCCGAGATGCGTCCAAAATCGTGGTCGGCTGACGGGTCGGACGGATGGGCGCGGAATCACGACGACCTATAGTTACGCCGAGCCGGATGGGCAACTCCATGGCGTGACCTATTCGAGCGGAGCCGCAATTTCGATGGCGTACGATAGCTACGGCCGCGTGCAGAGCGTTACCGATTCCAGC